>NZ_VTYM01000005.1:0-221331 GCF_013113925.1 Alteromonas sp. 07-89-2
GAATCGTCGTTGTGACACTCTTAACGAGTGCCCACACAGATTGTCTTGTCTAAATTTTTAAAGAACATTCACTAAAAGCCGTTGCTTCTTAGTGACTCACCCTGCTCGAGTGAGGTGCGCATTATACGCTGGAAGTTTTCATTGTCAACACTTTTTGAAAATTTATTTTCTGAAGCGCTTCTTCTAAACCCCCGTCTTTACTGACCTATAAAGGTAGTAGAGACTTACTTCAGGAGGGTTGCTGTTTTGCTTTTCCCCCGAAGCGGATGCGCATTTTAGGGAAATGAGCGCTCACGTCAACACTTATTTTGAAAAAGTTGAAAAAACTGAACTAACCGTCTATTTTTCGTTCAAATGTGATAATTAGTAGACAATATGGACTAATTACTAATAGGATAGGAATTCAGATCCTATAAAGTAGTAGTTCTTAAAGTAGTATTTGATCCTGCCGTTATTATATTAATGCTTAATATCAGATATAGATATTCAAGCTTGCGTAAGGGAATGCGTATAAGAATGTATATAAGCGTAATCAATCCACGCTTTGCGTTCTTTGTAAGTGCATTAATACTGGTAGTGTCAGAAATTGACTACGCAATAATTATAAAGGTGGGTTTATGTTAAAAACTCTTACACTGTTGTCAGTGGCATTACTAACTACCCAGGTTAGTTATTCAGCATTGGCACAAGACGCTTCTTCAAATGAAGCCATTCAGCCCCCTGTTTCAACGAGTGTTGAAGTCGTTGACGATTCAAACCATTTCCAAACAGCTTTTTTACGACGCCAGGTCGACCAGACAATGTCTGTTGGCAGAGCAATCAGTTCAATTGCTGGTCATTATCCGCAAGAAATAGTGTCTATTGTGGATATTGCTTTAGATACCTATCCAGACAAATACAGAGAGATCATTTTTGCTGCTATCTCTGCACAACCTGCGTCTACTGAAGAGATTGTACAGCTGGCTATTGAGAAAGAAGTAAGTAGCTGCCCTAACATTGTTCAGTTAGCGATAAAAGCAGAGCCGACTTATGTCGACTTTGTTGTGCAGGCTGCTGCGGTTTCAACACCTGAAGAGCTAGATGAGATTGTACGCGTTGCCGTGCTTACTCAACCTGACGCAGCAGACAGTATTGTTCAGACATTGTCGCAAGAACATCCAAATAAGATTGTCGATATCATGACAAGCGCATTGAATGCTGTTCCTTTTGTTGGTGAGTATGTAGTGGATGCGCTTCTGGCCGTGTTTCCTAACGAAGCAGAAACGGTAGTTGAAACGGCGGTGAGAGAATCTGCGCAGCAGCGTGAACAAGTAATGCGTATTTTAAATACTGCGCAACATGCGGGCGTATCTCAGGATAAGTTAAAAGAATACGCTATGTCTGCCGGACTAAGCGAAGACGACTTTAATAGTGCACTGGGCAATTAACCCCCTACTAATTGATTTTTAAAAAACGGCGTATTGATTTCTCAATACGCCGTTTTTGTTTATAGCTGTACTAGTATCTTCAACCCTTACCTGCTTTTTAACAACAAGCAGCAAGCGATAGCAACCAAGCCTACTTCACAATTAAACCTGATGTTTTCAAAAAAGCTCAGTTGTTAAGGGAGTGCAACATAGCGGCTTCTTTATAAAGGGTTAGTTCTGCCTTTAGTAAGTCCACTTTCGCTTTTATCTCTTTTATTTGGGCCTTAATTTCATTTTGTGCGCGCGCATTTAACACGAACATATCACTGTCACCTGCATCGAAACGTGTTTTTTCTACTTTAGAAAGGGTTTTCGCTAGCGCCGCATTTTCACTTTGAAGAGCAACAATGTCTTTCGCCTGCCCCCAATAAACTAGCGCTTGTTCAAAACGCTGAGTTATCGCTTGCTCAGTAGAGGTTAGCTTGTGCTCTAGCTCTCTTTGCTTTGACTGTAATTGGGCTTGTTCAGCTTTCGCCTTCCTGTTTCCTAAAGGGTAGGAAAACGACAGACCTACTTTTGTTTCGGTACCGTCTAAATTTGACGGACCAGAACCTATATCTCTTGCAACCGATGCTTTTAAATCTAACTTCGGCAATAACGCGTTGCTAGCCAACGCAGCCTTGTTATTTACCACCTGCTGTTCTAATTTCATCACATCAAGTTCAGGGTGATTACGAAGGGCACTGCGAAGAGTCATAAGCTGACCGTTACCAACCCAGAAAGGCCAGTTTATATCTTTCGGCGGGTTCGCTTCATCCACTATCAACATATCTCCCTTAGGTGAACGCCAATAAAAAGAAAGCATTTGAGCATGTGCGTCTCGCTTTTGCTTAAGCTCGGCAAGCAAAAGGCGCTGTTGCAAAATGTTGGCTTTAAATTCTGTCAGCACAACATTGGCTAAATCTCCTTTCTCTACGCGGGTCACCAACGCTCTTTCACGTTGTGTTGCGGTGTTTAGCAACTCTGTAACGGCATTGACCTGCAATGCGCTTTCGTACCACGCAACATATTCACTAACCCCTTTGTAAACAAAGTCATTAATTAAACTTGTCGCTAACGCTTGCCATTGTGAAGTCGCTAGCCCTGCATTGGCTAACTCCGTTCTACGTTTATCCAGTTCTCTATTTTTAAGTAGGGAGATGGCAATGCCCACACTAGCCTCGCCACCAGACAAGGTTTCGTAATCGGCTTCGTACACCGGGAAATCACCGTCTGATATACGGTACTCGGTATAAACCGAGCCATTAAAGTCTTCGAACGGATTAGAAAAGCGCTGCGTTAAATTAGTACCATCGTAATATCCGCTAACGCGGCTACTGGTTTTCTGCTCTATAAACGGATCAAAACTGCTTCTTGCTATTTCTAACTCGGCTGCAGCTTGATAGTTTCCTTCATTTATCGCCCTAACGTAGGGATGATAGTTCACCATACTCTGGATAAGTGCATCGATTGATGGTGCTTGCCTAGTATTTTTGTTTTGCGCTACTGCATCAGAAACATGAGTGCTAATAACCGCAACAGTTGCAAGCACTGCTAATGTAAATCTTCGAATTACCATATTGATGCCCCAGCCCCCTTGGCTCCACCGGTAGTAGGCTCTTGCGTTGGCAATGGCGGGAAGTTGTTCAACTGTCGCCACATCTCGTAACCTAGACGCACCTCTTCTAATAGCACCCACGCTTTAACCCGGCTTCCCAAACGCGCAGAGCTTTCAGCTGGCCATGGAATATCAGACTCGTCAGGTCTAATCCACACGTTAAAATCGCCAGTAGCATTAGCAACAGGCTCTACATACACAACTTCACCACCAAAGGTACCTATTGCACTACCCGGCCATCCACTAAACTGAAAAACGGGCCAGCCATCAAATTGCAAACGCGCCTTTGCACCAGGCTTAACCAGCGGTGCGTCTAACCCTCTCACGGTAACGCGAACGCTGCGTTTTGCATCTGCTGGAATAAACTGCCCAAGAATATCGCCCGACTTTACGAACGTAGACACACCGCCTGATAGCAATCGAACAACCGTACCATCAACGGGTGCGTATTTAGTCTGCGTCGATTGACGAGATAAAATCATGCTTACTTCATTAATTTCCGAAACAGAGGCGGCAGCTTTTGCTCGCAGTTCCTGCACTTTTATCTCGGCCTGTTCTACTTCTTTACGTGATACCAGCCCTTGCTCTTGCAGAGACTTTTGACGCGCCAGGTTGTTCTCAGCATTTCTTACTGCTGTTTCATTTGCTTGATTCTTTAAGTTCGCTGCTGAAAGCT
Organism: Alteromonas sp. 07-89-2; assembly: GCF_013113925.1. Classification (NCBI taxonomy): domain Bacteria; kingdom Pseudomonadati; phylum Pseudomonadota; class Gammaproteobacteria; order Alteromonadales; family Alteromonadaceae; genus Alteromonas; species Alteromonas sp. 07-89-2. Next base: position 3,740 of record NZ_VTYM01000005.1, read on the forward strand.
GAGATCGCAGCTTCTCAAGTCGCTGCGCATCAATATCGATTAACGTAACGATTGGCTCGCCGGCTTTTATTTGTTGACCTTCCCTTACGTGCCACTGCTTTACTTGTCCATCAACTAACGCATTTATCGGTTGGGTTCTGTCTTTAGGATCGAGCGAGTCGACCATACCGGTGCCGTAAGCCGTTTGGATCCATGGTGTGAAATACAAAATTAATCCAGCTGCCAACACCAAGAAGATGATAACTCCGGTAATTACACGATGAAGCTTTGGCACTTTCAATGAAGGCAATGAAGTGATGTTGTCTAAAAAGCGACGTTCTGCGTTATTCACTTACTCACCCTCCTTATTGTTCTTTGAAGCCGTGCTGCTCTCGCTTGCGTTAGCAGCACTAATCGGTGACTCACCATTTGAATACTCATTTAACATTGCCGTTGCGTTATCGTGCAGATGCAACACACCTTCGAAACAATCTGGCAGTGGCATATTGGTAAAATACATGACGGTAAAATCATATCTACTTAAGCGTCGCAGGAGTCGCACCCTCAACTCTACCGGTATTGCGTCGAAGTGCTGATTCAAAATGAGCAGCTTAGGTTTACCGATGATAGCGGCGGCAAGTTTAAGCAACAAAAACTCCAATGGCTGCAGCGGTGCCCCTAAAACGGATACTTTAGTCTGCAAACCCTCTGGTAAGCTATCTATCACTTTGGTCATTTCTACTTCCTCAAGCGCTGCGCGAATGTCAGCGATGGTTGCCTGAGGATGTGCCAATTTTAAGTAGCGCTCTACAGAAACTTCGATAATTAAAGAACGATCTAGAATGGTGACAGCCTGCCGTAACTCATGGGTGTCGTAATCGTTTAGACTAAGCTCTCCTAACAAGATGTCGCCCGATTTAACGCGGTCATATTGCTTCAGCAATCCTAGCAGTTGCTTCTGCACCCAACTTTTATCAGTAGTAACAAAATACTTAGTGCCAGGTTCGAAGATAACATTGAGGTGGCACGCATCATTACCATGTTTAAGTTCAACATCGTTAAACACCAATTTAGAAGAAGCCGGTATGTGTTCCGATGCATTAAGCTCTTCCTGCGGCATGGCAAGGGCGCCACCCAGCTTCTCGGCAGCGCCATATAACTCATAGTAAAGTTTTAAATATTGGGTAAAGCGAGACAACCCAAAGAAAACAGCAGACATCACAAGCTCAGCAGCCACTAGCTGACCGATAGAAAGCTCGCCTTGGACAACCAGAACACCACCGATACCAAGTAGCGAAGCACTCGCCACGGCATACATCAATAGAAACATAACCACCTGCGAAAAGGTGTAGTGAAAGTGGCTTTTGTGCTTTTTCACATAATTACTGATATAACCTTCGGTGCTGCGCCCTGCGTATTCAACATGATCAGCTGACTTAAAGAATTCGTGAGCAATTGCAATATCGTGTAGCCACTTTGCAGAATCGTATTTTGCGTTAGACAATTCAATAGCCGTGCGCTTAGCACCACGCCCCCAAATTTTCCAAACCGCATACATGGTAAGTAAAAGCACCACATTAAACGCGAAAAGCGCTGGGTGGTAGAATGATACTAGAGTGAAACCTACCAGCATCTGTAGTACAAGCGCGAAACCATCAATCATTAAAGACGGCATATTCTTTTGAAACGTCATTATGTCGAAGTAGCGCTGTGTAATGCTAACGTTTTGTCGACCTTCAAAAAAACTGTGGGGCGCAAGAATAGTTTTTAGCCCTAAGTCTGCGGTGAGGCGGGCGTAAACTTTACGCTCGTAGAACTCCATCACTCGCATACGCAGCGCGTTAAACACGCCAGATATAAATAAAGTAAGAAATAGAATGACGGCCAATATGATAACTGCCCGAGTTGAACCGATATTGGCGATACTGTTGATCAGCGTTTGAACCGCTATAGGTACCGCAAGGGTCATTAAACTTATTGCTACACCGTATGCGATAGCAACCCAAAAAAAGCCAGCCTCTGGTTTCAATAGCGAAAATAAGGTCTTTCGCGTTTTACGTAAATCAATTGGTTTAGCCATAGTTATGTCTTCAATATACCGCTAGCTTAAAAATCAGTGACGCGCCGTTTTTAATCGTACAAAAACAACGCTAGATAGTGTATTGCAATAGTTAGTTAGAATAAATCTGTTATATTCTTAATAGTTCATCGAAAAAAATGGGGTCAGAGTACATTTTTTGCCCCTAATACCTTAATAATCGAGTAACTTGTTGAAGTATGCATCACCTAAACTACCATCATTTATATTATTTCTATCTTGTTGCCCGTGAGGGTAGCATTGCGAAAGCCGCTAAATTACTCCACGTTACCCCGCAAACCGTAAGCGGGCAACTAAGCACCTTCGAAAATCAGCTAGGTTATTCTCTCTTTGATAGAATAAATAAGCGCCTATACCTAAACGCGAGAGGTAAAGTAAGTTATCAGTATGCCAGCGAAATATTTCATAAAGGAAATCAACTAGCTGAAATACTTAACAATAGCGATGAAGTGAATACGAAAGAATTTGTGATAGGTATTACTAATGGTATTCCAAAAGTGCTTTTTTACGACTTTGTGCATGCCACCATGCGTAGGTTTTCACAGGTTAAATACGTGATAAAAGAGGATAGCTTCGACGGTTTGTTGAAAGAGCTCGCCATCAACGCAATCGATTTCATTCTAGCAGACAGAGGCATAGCCCCTGGTACACAAATAAGCGCCAATAGTTTTTTCTTGGGCGAAAGTTCGTTGAGCTTCTTTGCTAAAGCACCGCTTACTGAAGAACAGACTTTTCCAGAGTGTTTAAATCAAATGCAGTTGCTAATTCAGGGTAATACTTCAGGAATACGGCAAGCACTTACAAGTTGGCTTGAGACAGAACAGCTGTACCCCAAAGTGGTAGCCGAATTTGACGATACTGCTTTGCTCAAACTTTTTGGCAGCGAAGACTTCGGTGTTTTCTGCGCACCATCGGCAATTTCAAAGCACGTAGAAGAGCAATATGGCGTGCACTGTATTGGTAACGCAAGCACACTAAATGAGAGATACTATGCCATTACTGGCAAAAGCCGTGCTGACTACACTATTAGTGAGGCAATCGTAGAAGCCGCTCGCGGAATTCTAACGTAGTGCACTTAATGGTGGGGTCAGAGTACATTTTCTGCCCCCACTTAATTTAAGCAGCAACACCACCATCTATATCTTGAGCATAGAAACTCAGCGTTAGAATTTTTTCTAACACAAAACGTAGTGCGTCATTAATAGGCATAAGTCTTTCCCCCAATTCATAATCTAATTGAGCAAGTTTTTGTCTGCCTTCTGCGATCATTGGCGGCTTTGTCGATGTAACTCGAACCTCACTATTTGCGGCAATATCATCCACTAATCGCTTTTCAAAGATATCTAAATGCTGTGGCTGTATAGCAATCAGCGCGGCCGCATACTTCTCTGGTACAGCTTGCTTAATAGGTTTACACACCGAAAGTGTGGCTTCGCCAGATTTGGTTTTATAACCTGCTGCACCGAACATACGGCAAATGCCAGGTCGGTATTCGTAAATTCCACAGTAGCCTTCTTTACCGTCCAAACTTAAGCGTTGATATTGTTTACAGGCGAAGCCGCTGTAGTTGTCTAGCTCGTCAAACGCCTGTTCAGCCAGTCCTGTATCAAACAGATGAAGTGCTAAAGGCAGCATCTCCAATGGCGACACTTCAATGTCGGGGTTATTGCAACATGCACCACATTTCTCAACACAGTTTAGTGACTGGCTAGATTGATATGCACTGAATTCTTGGGAAAGAGATTGGTAAACATCCATCACTTGGCTGGACAGCTCACGCAGCCTATTCATAACGACTCCGCTAATAAAAGCAAACTAAAACAAATACATGTTCATGCTGGTGTAATGTAATAGGTAGCATGAACTCAACATTCTGATTATTGATTTTGGTAACCAAATTGACAGATCGTACTGGAGGAAGAAATGTATTCTGACCCCAATATTTTAAAGCATGCTTCTTCCCCGCCGGATGTGCGTAAGCTTGAGGCTTAATGGCAGGGGTTGAATTGGTGCGGATTCTATTTTGAATTTTGGGATTTGGGAAGTTTTTTGTACTGAAATTCACTAACTTATTTGATATTAAAGTCAGGATGAATACTGAAATATGAGAGCATAGCGAGCCATTGCAATCTGGCTCGCTACCCTTACACATTAAAGAGTAAGTGATTGAGAAGAGTAACTAATCGACACTGGTGTACTTTCGTTATTTCCCATACCACCTGATGCTGAAAATCTAGCCCACTGCTCGGGATACAGTGTTTCTAAATCAAGCTTCTTGTAGAAATTTAATCGTGGCAATATGAAGTCGGCATATGGGTTTTGCTCATCCCAATACAAGATGAAATTTTCGATAACCATCATGCGCCCGTCTTCGGTTTCCCCCAATACGTGCCACTGACGTTTTCTTCTAAGCATCCAGTCATCACCGCCAATCTGCCCTTCGATGATTACAACATTATCTACAATCGCCCATTGCCAATTGTACGTGTCATAGTCAGTCGTGAACGACGCTTCTTCTTCAGCACTGTTAGGATAGATTCTTCCTGCTGTACCATTTTGCAAGAAATAATAGCCAAAAACATCGTTGTAAAGTGGTAACCCGTCAGGACCGTCATGGTCGAAAATATGAGACAACCACGCAACAGGAAGCTCACTGACTAGCTGTGTTGTATCCACAGTGCCTCGAACCTTATGCATGTCTACTGAGTACTTTACAGTATTACCTTCATCAGCAAATTCCAGTAACGCCAGAAGATAATCATTGTGCTCTTTGAAAGGACTAAGTTTGAAAGTGGTGTCTCCATATTGAAATTGCAGTGTACTTTCTTCGAGTGTCCACATTCCCGTCTCACCTGTTACCAACGTTTCGTAGGTACCATTTGCATTGAAGGTAAAACTATCAGCAATCATGCCATGACCAGTAATTGTACTGCTCTCTTCAAAAGGATGGTCTATCGTCAAAACATCTTGAACGTTTAGCACCCAAGGACTACTCGTTACGTCCTCGCTGGTCAGTTGAATATAGCTGCCGTTGTGATAAGACATCTCACCGGCTTCGGTTAAAGACGCTTCAAAAGTCTGTGTGTAGCCTCCTGAAGCATCCGTTAGAGATAGGTTATAAGTATTCACCTCTGATGCAAAAGCGTTACTGTCGTTGACTGAAACTAGACTAACTTCTGAGCTAACTATTCGACGGGTTAGCTGCCACTGATTTATAAAACCTATGCTCTCGAGTTCAAGTAACTCTGCTTGTGTGTCCTCGTCGAAATGCGCCAGAAGTTCATCTGTAAGAAAAGGGTATGTCACAGTTCCAGTAGCATCAGGAAAAGTCAGTTTAATTTTGCCGTTTTCAATTTCCCAACTGAAGGCATCTACAATATTGTTTGCGAATCTATCTGATGATGTTAAAACGCCATTGCCTTCAGGGTTGAACGTTAATACTTTTTCCCCTTTGACCGCCTGAAAATTTCCTCCGTCATAAATAACAAACTCGCTGCCAGCAATGTCCGCATTGGTGTAGGAAATTTTTAATGTCTCATCTTCTAGGGTCTCTGCTCTTGCGGTATTAACTGCCTCTATATAAGACTCAGAGAAGGAACCGTCTTCTTCTGTTAAGCCCAAACCATCTAAATATCCCCTGATACTTCCAAGTACATCGTCTTCGCTTTGTGTAAAGAAGGTGAGAGTATTAACACCATCATCAAGCGGAAAATCTTCATTGTCAGCCAAAAGTTTTATGAAACTTGCCAAACCAATCACTTCGTCAAAATCGACTTGGGTCGCGAATACGTTAAAGCTCTCGTCTCCTCCTTCTGCGAGATATTGATCATAAAGCACAGCTTTGGCGGTACTGATGTGGGTAATTTTACTGTCAGGTAAAAGTTCATCGGACAATTCTGTAGTTTGATTCTCAGATGCAACAGACAATAAATCAGTGAAGTCTCCTACGCGAGACATCAGGCTAACATGGCTTTGAGCCTCTACCCCCATGGCGTACAGTGCAATATTACCCGGATCAGCACTAACTTTTATTGGTAGAGAGTACTCTCCGGACGCGTCTGCAGCTACCGTTGCTAAAACTTCACCATCGTTATTTGTAGCTGTTACTGTACTATTAGACAAAGGCGCATCTGTTGCAATTCCCGCAATAGTAATTTGCTGTTCATTTGTAATAGTTACGGACGAACTTACCGTTTTTTCTCCGTCTGTTACGTCGTAAGAAAAGGTAATTTCTCCCATAGCTTGAGCTGGCGGCGAATAAACTAATGCATTATCAACAATTGTGACGTCACCGGTGCTTGGCGTACCTACAGCAGAAATAGTTAACGTGTCGCCGTCTGGATCAGAATCATTCGCTAATACATCAATTGTGATGCTTTCACCATTGAGGGTTGAAGCTGTATCAGCAGTAAGAACAGGAGATTCATTAAGATCGGGAGTTTCGTTCTTGTTGTCAGAGCCGCCGCACGCGGCAAGAAAGGTTGCACTTACTACAAGCGCAATTAGGCTTTTTTTCATTTTTAATGTCCCTATTATTTTATTAAATTTTTTGGCGACTTTATTGAAGATTTTTTCTACCTTAAATCAATACTCCGCTGATTTATAGTTAGACTTTTGGATAAAACGCTCGGCTGAAGGTTTCAAGTCTTAGACTTGTTCATTAAGCGATACCAACATCTAGCAATAATACTAGAACTATGAGAGTCAATTTTTCCTTCTGCATTTTCGAAAGAGAGGACAATGTTGATAAATACTTCGGTTGCCCAGCTAAAATAGTGCCACTTAAGCATCCTCTAGTTTAAATATCCCAATAACTTAGTATACTGAGCCGAGAAAAAGCATACCAGAATCAAGGAACGCTAATGAAGCCAGTCATTCTTGCAGGCGGTACTGGAAGCCGCTTATGGCCAAAGTCTCGCGCCGCTTTACCAAAACAGTTTCTATCTCTCACTTCTAATAAGACGATGATTCAAGATACTGTGCTAAGACTTAATGGCATAGAGTCTCTGCCCCCATCTATCATTTGCAATGAGGAACACCGTTTTCTTGTTGCAGAGCAAATGCGACAAATAGGTGTCGATAACAGCGATATACTGTTAGAACCTGTAGGAAGAAATACTGCTCCAGCGATTGCGCTTGCAGCATTCCAAGCGTGCGAAGACGGAGATGACCCGGTTCTTCTAGTTTTAGCTGCAGACCACTTGATCAAAGACAGCAAAACATTTCAGTCTAAGATTAAGGAAGCACAAGTATTAGCTGAGCAAGGTAAGTTAGTTACTTTCGGTATTGTCCCCACTCAGCCTCATACTGGTTACGGCTATATAAAAGCCGGAAACAAACTGAATATTGGCTTCGATGTAAGTGAATTTGTTGAAAAGCCAGATATGCCTACCGCAACACAATACGTAAGTTCAGGTGAGTATTTTTGGAATAGCGGCATGTTTATGTTTAAAGCCAGTGCATTTTTAAAGGCGCTGGAAGTGCACGCACCTGACATATATTCAGTATGTAAAAAGGCGATTGAAAAAACCGAAAAAGATCTCGACTTTGTTCGTGTAGACAAAGACATATTTGCTTCATGCCCGAGTGATTCTATCGACTATGCAGTGATGGAAAAAACATCCGAAGCCGCGATGGTAACACTAGATGCAGGTTGGTCTGATGTAGGCAGTTGGTCGTCTCTCTGGGAGACGGGTGAAAAGGACGCAAATGGCAATGTAACTACGGGCGACACCTTATTAGAAGGTACCACCAACAGCTATGTGAATGCCGAGCACAGCCTAGTTGCAGTTATTGGCCTAGAAGACGTGGTTGTAGTTGAGACCAAAGATGCTGTTATGGTGGCGAATAAGAAAAACGCAGAACACATCAAAACCGTTGTGAACCGTTTGAAAGCTGAAAAGCGCCCTGAATTTGAGTTTCACCGCGAAGTTTTCAGACCTTGGGGAAGTTACGATTCAATAGACAATGGTGGGCGTTTTAAAGTTAAGCGTATTACCGTGAAGCCAGGTGAAAAGCTATCAGTCCAAATGCATCACCATAGAGCTGAACATTGGGTGGTAGTATCAGGTACTGCTAATGTGACTATTGGTGAGGAAGTCCAAATGCTTACAGAGAATGAGTCGGTTTATATACCGATTGGGGCTGTTCACGCATTAGAAAACCCAGGAAAGATTCCTCTAGAGCTAATTGAAGTACAATCAGGAGCTTACCTAGGGGAAGACGATATCGTTCGTTTCTCAGATAGATATGGGCGTTCTGATAAATAAACGCAGTGTAAGGCAGTTTGTCTAACTAAGAAAAGCCAGGTTATGAACCTGGCTTTTTTAATTTACATGGAAAAATGTACTCTGACCCCGAACTTGGGTTAGTCAGCGTTGAACAAGTCGCGGCTGTAAACTTTATCTAGCACGTCTTCGATATCGCCCGTAACACGGTTTGCTACGATTACGTCAGAAATTTTCTTAAACTCCTCTAAATCGTTTACCACACGAGAACGGAAGAACTCCTCTTCCTTAAGTACTGGCTCGTAAACTACAACTTCAATACCTTTCGCCTTAATACGCTTCATGATGCCTTGAATAGCACTTGCTCGGAAGTTATCAGAACCAGACTTCATGATAAGGCGATAGATACCAACAATTTTGGGGCCACGGCTAACAATTGAATCGGCAATAAAATCTTTACGAGTACGGTTAGCATCTACAATGGCCTGAATCATGTTATTAGGCACTTCACTATAGTTAGCTAGTAGCTGCTTGGTATCTTTTGGTAAGCAATAACCACCGTAACCAAAACTTGGGTTGTTGTAATGATTGCCGATACGTGGGTCTAGACCGACACCTTCGATGATTTGTTTAGTGTCTAAACCATTACGCTCTGCATAGCTATCTAGCTCGTTAAAGTACGCTACACGCATTGCCAAGTAAGTGTTGGCGAAAAGTTTGATAGCTTCTGCTTCAGTACTGTCGGTGAATAAAACATCGATATTCTCTTTTATTGCACCTTGCTGAAGCAGTTTTGCAAAAACCTCCGCGCGTTCACTACGCTCGCCTACGATGATACGGCTTGGGTAAAGATTGTCGTAAAGCGCTTTGCCTTCACGTAAAAATTCTGGCGAAAAGATAATATTGTCAGAACCAAAACGGGCTTTTGCGTCTTTGGTAAACCCTACCGGTACGGTCGATTTTACAATCATCACTGCATCAGGGTTAATTTCCATCACCGTCTTTATAACCGCTTCCACACTACCTGTATTGAAGTAGTTCGTTTGCGGGTCGTAATCCGTAGGTGTAGCAATTACCACATAGTCAGCATCTTTATACGCTTCTTGCGCATCCAAAGTTGCTTTTAGATTTAACTCTTTTGTTGTCAGGTATTCGCTTATCTCTTTGTCTTCAATTGGAGACTTTTTGTTATTCAGCATTTCGACTTTTTCAGCTACCAAGTCAACTGCTTTCACTTCATTGTGCTGCGCAAGTAACACTGCATTTGAAAGCCCTACATAGCCTGTGCCTGCTACGGCTATTTTGAGCTTCTGCATAGTACTATCCATTTAAATTCTCTCCAGTTTTGTACAAATAAAATTCGATAACTACACAACTAATATCGCATAGTAATTTTAAACAATGATGAACACTACGCCTAACTTCCCTAATTCTTGAAATAGTGTATCAAAACTATGTTTTATGCACATGCATCAACTATGCCTTTGTCACTCAATCTTTAACTCGGCAGCATTTTTTATTGAAAAGTTCTCTCGCTTAAGAGTCAAGTTTGGATTATAAGCCGGATCACACTTTATAAATGCGCGCCATGTAGTTTGTAAAAACGATAATTCTCGATTAAAACGCGCAGCCTTTTCGGGCGAGATATCTAATCCTCTGCTAACCGACTCATGATGGAAAAGCTCAGCTTCTGCACAATAGACGTTCTGAACACCTAAACTTTTTACTTTCAAACAAAAGTCCACGTCGTTAAAGGCAACAGAAAGGTTCTTTTCGTTCAACCCGTGTACCGTATCGAAGTGTGCGCGTTTAACTAACAAACAAGCGGCTGTAACGGCACTATAGTTATTTGTAGCGACGATCCTATTTAGGTAACCCGCATGAAACCGAGGAAAATTCTTATGTGCGTGCCCGGCTCCACCACCATACCCTAATACGACACCAGCGTGCTGGATACGCGTATCGGAATAAAGCAACTTTGCACCAACACAGCCAACGCTTTCCCGCTCAACGTGACCAGCCATATATGTTAGCCAATTAGGCGATATGACCTCAATATCATTATTTACTAACCCAAGAATGGAACCTTTTGCATGTTCAGCACCGAAGTTATTAATTGCAGAGTAATTAAATGGCGCTGGATAACGAAGAACTCGAACCTTGTCCAAAGTGTCTAAATAGTCAAAGTACTCAATACTTTCCTGCTCGTCAGAGCCGTTATCAATGAGCAATATTTCGTAATTGTTATATGTTGTTTTTTCTAGAATTGATTCAATACAAGCTTTAACCAGTGCTTTCCCATTTTTCGTGGGGATGATTAAGCTCACCAGTGGATTTGTATTGGGCCAGCAAAGTCGATTTACGTTAAACTTTTCATCCAATTCAACTGTAGCTCTTGAATGTCTTTCTATCACCATCTTCACACGTTCTAGCGGTTTTGCTTCAATATTTTCCGTGACTGAAAGATGCACCAAGGGTAACGGCATATGATTGACCACTAAACCATTGATAGATAAGGAAAGCTCAGTAATTACCTCTGCAATCGTTGTTTGTTTAGAAATATGTAGCGACTTTAACAGCGAAGTTTTGACCATTACCCCGCTATTGATGTAACCCGTAGAATATTGAAGCTCAGGGTTCCAACTTGGTAAGAACCTTGGTGACGTTTTAGTCCCGTTGCTACTAATTTCGTCAGTATCACAATACACTAAATCATTATCTTTTAACGCTTCAAAAAGATGGCGAATAGCAGAGCTCTCTAATAGGTCACCACCATTTAGCAATAATGTAGGTAACCTGTCGTCTAACAGTGAAATTTTCTTCTCTAATGCACCCAGCTCCCCTTCGCCCGTTATTAAGCAAGCTTTGGCACCAAGGGATTTAATATTTCCCTCTGTTACGCCTTGGTAGTCGGTGCCAAATATTACCGCTTGCCATTCACCAATTTTAGTCATTGAATCTGAGAAAGCAGATTCGTTCACTTTAAGCCAGTGATTATATAGCGCCTGGGTTTGTTTAGGCGTTGGAGCATCAAAAAATAGCCCAGATTTTCTTACCGACCTCACGTAAAACCCAGTTAAGCGTTCGTTTTGTTTAAGCTTGTCTTTCAGAGTTTTGGGAATTAATTGAAGGGCGGCGCGAACAGACCGCATTACTATTTTTTTCATGTAGACGATTTAGAGCCTCAAAAATAAAGAAAGCCGCTTTTATATAAAAGCGGCTTATTAGTTTAACACTTGTAAACTTGTATGGGTATTAGCTACCAGTACCTAAGCGTTCACCTTGGTAACTTCCATCAAGGACAGCTTTCCACCAGCCTTCATTCGTTAAATACCATTCAACAGTTTTGCGAATGCCACTTTCGAAAGTTTCTTGTGGCTTCCACCCTAATTCACGCTCAATTTTGCTAGCATCGATGGCATAGCGCATATCGTGGCCAGGGCGGTCTTGTACGTAGGTAATTTGATCAGCGTATTTAGTCTCTTTTGGTTTAACTTCATCCAAAATTGAGCAAATAGTTTGCACCACTTCAATGTTCTGCTTTTCGTTGTGGCCACCAATATTATAGGTTTCACCAATCTCACCATTAAGCGCCACCACCACCAATGCACGTGCGTGGTCTTCAACATACAACCAATCGCGAATTTGATTACCTTTACCATATACAGGAAGTGGCTTTCCAGCTAGCGCATTTAGAATAACCAACGGAATAAGCTTTTCCGGGAAGTGATACGGCCCGTAGTTATTCGAGCAGTTAGTAACTAGTGTGGGTAACTTATATGTACGAAGCCACGAACGCACTAGCTGATCTGAGCTCGCTTTACTTGCTGAATAAGGGGAGCTAGGTGCATACGGGGTAGTTTCTGTAAAGAGTGGAAGCTCTGTTCCTGGTTCAACCTCATCTGGGTGAGGAAGGTCACCGTATACTTCATCGGTAGAGATATGATGGAACTTAAAGCCTGCTTTCTTATCGCCTTCTAGTACAGACCAATACGCTCTTGCTTGTTCAAGTAAGGTGTACGTGCCAACTACATTAGTCTGAATAAATTCGCCTGGGCCGTCGATAGAACGGTCTACATGTGACTCGGCCGCTAGGTGCATAATAATATCGGGCTGGTGCGTATTGAACACGCGCTTTACTTCTTCAGCATCACAAATATCAACTTGCTCAAAGCTATAGCGGTCGCTATTTGAAATTGATGTTAATGACTCTAAATTGCCCGCATAGGTCAATTTATCCAAATTGACTACAGTATGGTCTGTATCGTTGATAAGATGGCGTACTACTGCAGAGCCAATGAATCCTGCACCACCTGTTACTAAAATTGTTTTACTCATTTTATTTACCAAAAGTATAATTCTATTTAGACCATTTAGGCTTTCAATTCATCAAGCATATCGGACAACTGCTTTCGCCAGTGAGCGGGCTTGCACGAAGTAAATACTTCGCGCGCAGTTTGTTTATCCAACACGCTATAGTGCGGGCGCTTCGCTGGGGTTGGGTACTGGCTAGAGGGAATTGGTAATACTGGAATAGCACTACTGAGTAACCCTTTTTCAATTCCAAGCTCTTGAATAGCTATAGCAAAATCGTACCAACTTGCTACGCCCTCGTCGGTCCAATGATAGACACCCGCTGCTTTATTTTCAGCAGCCGATACACACACTTCGGCCAACCCTTTAGCCCAGGTAGGTGTACCAATTTGATCGTCTATAACAGAAAGCTGTGGTTTATCCGCCATTAAGCGCAGCATGGTTTTCACAAAGTTATTGCCATGAGATGAATAAACCCAAGCGGTTCGAATTAGGCAGCTAGCCTTTGGTAAAATTTCAAGCAGGGCTTTTTCGCCTTCCGCTTTTGATTTGCCATACACACCCTGAGGTTCAATAGGGTCGTCTGTTAAATAAGGTGAACCTTTGTGACCGTTAAACACATAGTCGGTCGACACATGCACCATAAAAGCGCCATGTGCTTTGCAGAAATTCGCCAAATTCTTAACGGCAATGGCATTAATGGCATTACACGCTTCCGTGTCTTCTTCAGCTTTATCAACAGCGGTGTACGCTGACGCGTTAATCAAAACATCTGGTGATAGAGGGGCTAAAGAAGCTTCAATGATATCGCTATTTGTAATATCAATATCATCGCGCCCCAACAGTGTAACTTGATGATCGCTATTTTTTAGTTCACGAGAAAGCTCAAATGCTAGCTGACCAGACTTGCCTATAATTACAATATTCATTAATTGCTATTACCCACAAAAAGCCCCAATAACAATTAGAATGTAGGAGCGTCTACAAATGCTAAACCCGCTTCGTCTTTACCAGACAGCGAAGGTTTCTCACCGTTTACCAACGGCCAAGCGATATTTAATGTAGGGTCGTCATACTTAACCGACACCTCAGAATCTGGGTGGTAGTAATCAGTACACTTGTACACAAACTCTGCTGATTCACTGGTGACGTAAAAGCCATGCGCAAAGCCTGCAGGCACCCAAAGCTGACGCTTGTTCCCAGCAGAAAGTATTACCCCAACCCATTTACCATAAGTTGGTGAGTCTTTACGCATATCTACGGCTACATCGTACACTTCGCCGCTAACTACTCGTACTAACTTACCTTGGGTTTGCTCCATCTGGTAATGAAGGCCACGAAGAATACCTTGGCGAGATTTAGAATGGTTATCTTGAACAAAGTCTACATCTGCGCATTCTTTTTTAAACCAATCGGTACGAAAGGTTTCTAGAAAGAAGCCGCGCTCATCGCCAAACACTTTCGGTTCAATAATTATAACGTCAGGGATATCTGTCTTGATTACTTGCATTTACTTTCCGTACTAACGTGCAAATGAATATAAGAAGAAAGGTGGCAATGCCACCTTCTATAACTTGAATATAGGTTAAACTTTTACTCTGTCTTTAAGAACTTTCAATAGGTAATCACCATAACCGCTCTTCTTAAGTGGAGCTGCAAGCTTTTCTAGCTGCTCAGCGTTGATATAACCCATTCTGTAAGCCACCTCTTCTGGGCAGCATACTTTTAAGCCCTGGCGCTTTTCTATTGCAGCCACAAAGTTTGCGGCATCAAGTAAAGAATCTAGAGTGCCCGTATCAAGCCAGGCTGAACCCCGTCCCATTAACTCAACTTTAAGAGAGCCATCTTTTAGATAAAGATTGTTTAGATCGGTAATCTCAAGCTCACCACGAGGAGATGGTTTTACCTCTTTCGCGAAATCAACAACTCTGTTGTCGTAGTAGTAGAGCCCTGTAACTGCGTAATTAGATTTGGGAACAGCAGGCTTCTCTTCAATAGAAAGGGCGTTCCAGTCATCATCGAAGCTAACTACACCATAGCGTTCTGGGTCATTGACATGGTAACCGAATACAGTAGCGCCCTGCTCTTGGTTATAAGCGCTCTGGAGAGAGCGCTTTAGGTCATGTCCATAATAGATGTTGTCACCAAGAATGAGCGTGCAACAATCATTACCAATAAAGCTATCACCTATAAGAAATGCTTGAGCCAAGCCATCAGGTGAAGGCTGAACTGCATATTGAACATTAATTCCCAGTTCGCTCCCATCGCCGATAAGCTCAATGAAACGACTCTGCTCTTCTGGTGTTGTGATAATTAAAATATCCTTTATCCCAGACATCATAAGCGTAGCCAGGGGATAATATATCATCGGCTTATCGTAAACCGGCATCAGTTGCTTGCTCACCACTTTCGTCAATGGGTGCAATCGAGTGCCAGAACCACCTGCTAAAATTATGCCCTTACGTTTCATTTTCTGTCCTTACTAATTTGCTCGAATTACCTCTGACAAACTATTTGCCAGCGCGGCAGCAGTTTCTCCATTTTTTGCTTCAATCATTACTCGAATTAACGGTTCTGTACCAGATTTCCTAAGAACCAGACGTCCGTCCTTACCTAATGATTCTTCTACGCGACTGACCTCATCTTTTACTACATCTAAATCAAGCACTGAATCTAGGTCGCTATGACGAACATTCACCATGCATTGAGGAAGTTTTGTCATTCCTGACTTCAATTCATGCAAGGGATACTCGCTTTTCACTACCACTGTCAAAATTTGAAGCGCGGCTATTATTGCATCGCCGGTAAAAGCGTAATCCAAATTGAGAATATGCCCCGAAGTTTCACCACCAATTCGCCAGCCAGTCTCTTTAAGCTTTTCAACGACATACCTGTCACCCACTTTCGTTCTTACGAAAGGTATATCTAGTTCTTTTAAAGCTAGTTCAAGGCCTAAGTTGCTCATTAGCGTGCCAACGACACCGCCTTTGTAGCCTGCTTGCTTTGCTTCACGAGCCATTAAAAAGAGAATTTCATCTCCGTCGACTACTTCGCCTTGTGAATCAACAAACATAATTCTGTCTGCATCTCCATCCACAGCAATGCCTAAGTCGGCTTTATTAGTTGTTACCGCTTTACTTAAAGAGTCTAAAGAAGTGGCACCGCAGTCATTGTTAATGTTTATGCCATTTGGTGTGTTCGCAATATTTATCACTTTTGCACCAAGCTCTTCGAATACACTAGGCGCGACTTTATATGCTGCACCGTTGGCACTATCGACAACAATTGTAAGCCCTTCCAAACTAAGTTCACTCGAAAAGGTACCTTTACAAAACTCGATATAACGACCTGCAGCGTCTTCAACTCTTCGTGCTTTACCTAAATGCTCAGAGTCGACACATTCAATACCATGTTCAAGCGCATATTGTAACTTCTCTTCGATAGCTTGCTGCTGCTCACTTCCTAGTTTAGCTCCGCTACGGCCAAAAAACTTAATACCGTTATCGTAATAGGGGTTATGAGATGCACTAATAACTACGCCAGCGTCAGCCCTAAACGTAGAAGCTAAATAAGCCACTGCCGGTGTGGGGATAGGCCCCGCCAAAGCAATATTCACCCCGGCCGCTGACAAACCTGCTTCCAGTGCAGACTCCAGCATGTAGCCACTGGCGCGTGTATCCTTTCCTACTAGTACCTCTTTTGTGCCGTCCGCCGCTAAGACTACACCTGCAGCCCAACCAAGTTTCATTACAAAATCGGGGGTCATTGGAAATTCGCCCACTTTTCCGCGAATTCCATCAGTGCCAAAATATTTTTGAGACATTCTTACTTCCTAAAAAACGAAAGGCCACAACTTAAAAAGTCATGGCCGATTATCAAGACATTAGCGCTATTCTACTGTAACTGACTTGGCTAAGTTTCGTGGCTGGTCAACATCAGTCCCTTTGATCAGGGCTACATAGTAAGAGAGAAGCTGTAAAGGAATAGTGTAAACAATGGGGGCAATAATATCTTCACAATGTGGGATATCAATAACGCGCATTGTTTCGTCACTTTCAAAGTGTGCGTCAGCATCCGCAAATACGTACATAATACCGCCTCTAGCACGTACTTCTTCAACATTAGATTTTAACTTCTCAAGTAACTCATCATTTGGTGCAACCACGATGACAGGCATTTCATCATCTATCAACGCTAAAGGGCCATGCTTGAGCTCTCCTGATGCATAAGCTTCAGCATGAATGTATGAAATCTCTTTTAGTTTAAGCGCGCCTTCCATTGCAATCGGATATTGAGCGCCGCGCCCTAAGAACAAGCTATGGTTTTTGTCTGCAAACTCTTCTGCAAGTGTCTCGATAGCATCGGCAGTGCTGAGAGCCTCCTCAATCTTGCCAGGAAGGGTTTTAATCGCAGTAATTATTGAGCCCGCCTTTTCACTAGACATGCCATTAAATTTGCCTAGTGCTAATGTAAGCATTAAAAACGCTGTGAGCTGAGTTGTAAACGCTTTGGTCGATGCAACGCCAATTTCAGCACCGGCAAGAGTCATGAATGCAAGATCTGATTCGCGTACTAACGATGACCCTGGCACATTACAAATTGTAAGTGCAGACATGTATCCCAATTCTTTAGCTAGGCGTAATGCTGCTAATGTATCTGCTGTCTCTCCACTTTGAGAAATCGTGACAAGCAAACTGTTTTGATGAACGGCTGACTTGCGATACCTAAATTCTGAAGCTATCTCTACTGAACAAGAAACATTTGCATGCTCTTCCAGCCAATATCGCGCAGTCATTCCAGCATGATAACTTGTGCCACATGCGATAATTTGCACATGCTTAATTTGTTTTAAGATGTCTTCTGCGCCATCGCCAAATAGCGCATCAATGTTGTGAACATTATCCACTCTATCTTGAAGCGCATTTCGAATAACCGCAGGCTGCTCGTAAATTTCTTTTAGCATGTAGTGGCGGTAACCAGCTTTGTCACCCGCATCATGCTCAACTGTCGATTCGATAATTTCGCGTTCTACCCGAGCACCAGTTTTATCAAAGATCGTTACTTCTCTACGGGTAACTTCCGCTACGTCACCTTCTTCTAAAAAGATAAAGCGGCGTGTTACAGGTAGTAATGCTAATTGATCTGAAGCTATAAAGTTTTCACCTAAACCAAGACCGATGACTAAAGGACTACCTGAACGCGCTACTACCATTTTATCCGGGTCTTCTTTATCGATAACTACTGTTCCATATGCCCCAGTAAAATGCGTTACTGCACTCTGAACAGCTTCTAATAAAGACTTACCGTCGTTAAGCATTTCGTGAACTACATGCGCAATGGTCTCGGTGTCAGTATCGCTTGAAAAGGTGTACCCTTTTTCAGAAAGGTTCTTACGCAACGAAACGTAATTTTCGATAATACCATTGTGCACTACCGCAACACGGCTTGAAGAAAAGTGTGGGTGCGCATTGTATTCAGTCACGCCACCATGAGTAGCCCATCTTGTGTGGGCAATCCCCGTGGTCCCCAGAGCTGTTTCACCTTCTACAGCTTCAGCTAAGTTTTTGACCTTACCTACTTTGCGAATGCGCTTTAAATTACCATCCTTGTCCAACAAAGCTACGCCAGCAGAATCATATCCTCTGTACTCTAACCTTTTTAATCCTTCTAGTAGTATTTCAACCACATTCCTTTCGGCTACTGCGCCTACTATTCCACACATCCTTCATACTCCGTACTTCGCGAGTTATTTATTATTAAGTTTCTGCGCATATTCTAAAGCAACTCATCACCAAGGCAACTAAGCGCGACTACTAAAATCAGAATTAAACATGTTTGACACATAACTCTATGATTTACACAAAAATGTTTCTAGGGCTTCATTAAGCTTTGAATTATAAACATCACCAGAGAAGCGCCTAAGCGCACTAACTCTAGCTTTTTTTGCTATTTCAGTTAGTGATTCATTATTTTTCTGGAGGTGCTCAAGTGCATTGGCTATCGCTTTAACATTCTTATATTCGACCAGAATACCTGTCTCCTGGTCTATTAACTCTGGAACAGCGCCCCAATCATATGCAACAACCACTCGTTCGTTTAACATTGCCTCAGCCACAGTTCGACCAAAAGACTCTTCAAACCAAGACAGTGAAAGCACAACATGGTTTTGCTGCATCGCAGCATTCACGTCCGAAACATACCCATGAATCTTTATATTTTTCGTATCTAATTCTTTTTGTGCTTTTTTGACTTCGTCAGTAATGGGGCCGTATAAGTTAAATTGGATACCACCATTTATTTTGCACAAGCTTGCTACTTCAAAAAAGTCGTTCACGCCTTTTTTCTTTATATTACTGCTGACCATACACACGTTAAGTACTTTTTCAGACATAATCTCCTTGATTAATTCCGGCGACGAGACCTTGTTATAAACAACAGATGTACGATGGGGCACATTCAGCCAACTCTCAGTTTTTTTAGAGTTGGCGATAAAGAACTCACTGTTTTTTAGCAACCGTTCTCTACATTCTTCCGGAGTTTCGCCAAGTATCTTCATTAAATCAGGGTCGTATTCAGGCAGCTCTCGAACATGAACGATGCTCGGAATGTTACTTTGTTTTGCAGCAATTAGCGGTTCATGCATAACTATTGTATTTACATATACGGCAACTACAGCGTTTTCCTTAAAGTACTTAGACAGGTAATTTACGAGTGCAGCGCTTGTTTTGCGTGATTCGTTAAACCATGGGAGAGGTAAGAACTTAATAGTATCAACTAGTTGACTGCACTTGTCGATATAGTCTGTATTAATCGCGGAAGGTAAAATAAGCGTAATTTTATACCCCGCATTGCTTAATGCGAAGAGCATATCGAGAAGGCTTCGCTCGGCTCCAAATATTTGAGATGTCACCTGATGCCCCACAAGAACGACATGACGCCCCGACATATTTCTCACATCTCCCTGGAGAGTTAAAGGCCGATTAAACTCCCACCCATTTGTTAAGGCATGCCACGTGGGGCTTCTTTCCTGTGCATACTGAGGAAAACAGTATTTATAAGCGCTAGGTATAAAAAATGGAGACGGCGCTCTATCTTCTGCCTCTCCGCTTTGCCAGAAATGCTCGTGTATACCGATACCTTGAGCATTAACATCGTTGTTAGACAATAAATACCACTCTTCGTCCAACGCCGTTAGCCAACGGTTATATTTAGCTTCATTAACTTCGTTAGCGGTATTAGCGGCGTTTTTCAGTAATACGGGAGGGATGGGAAAAGGTAAGCCTACATTATGATCATCGCTATTTATGCTTAGATCGTTTGTATTTTTATGCCATGCTCTCGCAAAATCAATATACTGTTTCCTAGCACCGCCGTACTGGGTAACAAGATGTGTACTCGACTGCTGAGTAAGTGACGACTTACTAACCCTTCCAAGTGAAAGCGGCGTACCGGGCAGCACCTCTCTTATGCTATTTTCACCTTTAAGCGCTTGTAGACGATAATAAAATTCTGTATCAGCATTGGCTTTAACATTATTCCACCCGCCTAGTTCTAGAGCTATTTGTCTATGCACCATCAGGGAAGATACATTCCTATGTACCCATCCATTTTGAGGCCTAAGTCGAGTAAATTCCAACGAGCTATTACATCTTGCCCAATGCGATACAGAGGCCGCCAGGCTCCTCCTCCAGATGAGCGGCCAAACTTGTTTTTCTATCTTTTGAGGATGAGCCCAATCATCAGCATCCATAACCGTAACAAACTTACCGGTCGCTAAAAATAGGCCTCGATTACGCGAGAAATAGGCACCTCTATTAATATCGTTTCGAAAAACACTGATTCTAGCATCTTGCTCCGCAAGCACTTTTAATTGCTCAAAAGTGTTGTCCGTCGAGCAGTCATCAATAACAATTATTTCAAGATTTGCCCAGGTTTGTGAACGCAAAGAACGAAGCGCTGTTTCTGCGGTTGTTGCCCCGTTGAATACTGGCACAACAACTGAAACCTTGTGAAATGGAAAAACAAAAGATTTAAGTTTATGGAACAGCTTTGTTTCCTTACTACTGCCGAGGCTATCGAACAAAGCTGGATCTTCGGCGATAATTTCTACATTTTCCAAATGTTCAGATGAGTAAATCTGATTTAGTCGCTTTATTTTACCGTACTTTTGCTCGAGTAAAGAGCGCGCCATTAAAGACTCAGTTGGTGAGAAAACGGCTTCCCACCTTCGCAATGCACTTTCGGCACCTTTGATATCACCTACTTTTATGTAGCTTTCAAGCGCAACAACATACCCCCCCTGCTCTGCTATAAGTTCTGGGAATAAAGTGAGTAGCTTCGTATTGCTCTCTATTAAAGTGATGACCTCTTTGAAGGCTCCTAAAGAGTGATAGTACGAGGCTATGTTAGCTAACGCGTAGGCGCCATTAGGCCCTTCACCTTTAACGTGCTCTCGCAAACGAACTAGCGAAAAATTGTCGATTGAATGAGGAGCGCCCCAAAGCGCTCTTATGTCACTTAATACTGGAAGGGCGCAAGGTAGACGCCCTTCTTTTATTCCGAATTTTTTGTAGTGTGTTAGCGCATCTACACCCGCATTTGCTACATCAGGGTAGGTCGCTAAATACCAACTTTCGTCAAAGTAATTAATAAGCACGCTAAGTTTTTAAACTGTATTAAGACACTAATAGAGGAAATTTTTCTTTTGCCAAAGAAGCTTCTTCAAGGGAGCACTTGAAATGTTTCACAAAATGAACCATATGATATTCACCATGTCTTTCGGAAACATCATTCTCACCGTGGTTGACAAGGTATAAAACAGAAGAATCAAATGAAAAATAAACCTTGCGTGATGCCTCTTTAGCTCGCAAATGAAACTCGATGTGATTTTTTAGCCTATGTATAAAACCTTTACTTTGCAAATCTTCCAACGTTATCTTCGAAACAAATGACGAACCACAATTTCTGTAAAAAATCCGCTCGTTTCCGTCCAAATAACCAAACGTTTTATTCTTGTAGTCGTACAGATAACCCGCCATAATTGCAATATCGTCACATTTCTGCTGGTCAAAAGTGGGCAGTATATAATTAAAAAAATCTTTTGAAACTAGATCGTCAGCATCAAAGAGCATTAAAAAAGCTTTGTCATTATCACTTTGAGCGATAAAACTCTCAACATGTGAAAACGCAGTAGTTTTCTTCAACTCCTTATCTTTCATATACAAACTTTTGTCAGCTGGTCGAGGGAAGCTATTTTCTACGAAATAGATAGAAATACATTTCCAATCTTGCGCAACACTTTCTAACGGGTTCTCATGGCCACTTATGAATACAGTTACCTCAATTGCTTCGTCGGCGACACTAGCTGCATTGTCGATTGACTTGAGAGTTCTCATCAAGTTGAGGAGAATTAAGCCCCGCTTTTTTTCACTATCTACCCACTTATTATCTTCAAAAACTCTTGTTGTTTTTAAAGGAATGACAAAACAAAATCTCACTACCTATCCTTCATAGATTATATAGTTATAAGTTGGCGTTCGCTCTGAACTAACGTAGGAACATTAAAAATCCACTATATTTTCATTTAAATGGTCTGCAACGATTTCGGTCTGTTCGCCAGTCAAGAAATACTCATCTGTTGCATCCCAAGTATGAGCTTCAACGTTACCCCTCCATACAATGAAGTTAAAAGGATCCGAGGCGTAAATTTTAATGCCATCTGCCTTTAAACGATTCAATAGCTCGCTATCTTCACCTCTATTAACCGCTTTAAATTTGTACTTGTGAAAAACATCAGCCTTGAATACTAGCGTAGCCCCTGCTACAAAATCTGCTTCTTGATGTTTTTTACCCGGGAAGCGTTTTATTAGTTTGTCAGAACCAGATAAATACATATAAAGCTCTTTCTTACCTACAACGCCATAATCACCAAAGGTAAACGGTATTAGCATATCTTTCAGGTAATTAGCGAAATAGAAGTCATCATCATCCATTTTAGCGATATATTCGCCGCTCGCTTTTTCTGCCGCTTTGTTAAACCGCTCGCCCAGCGTCTCTTCACTATCATTAATCATTGCTGTAACACGCTTAATTTTAGAAGCGACAGACTTCAGTTTACCGATTAGCTCTTCTGACTGAGATTGGCTAAACCCTTGAAGTACTAAGATGAGCTCAATATTCGAATGGTTTTGGCGCGCCATATTAGTGACAATACGATCAATCATTTCAGGCCGTCTTGTGCAAGTAATAATGCTGACTAGTGGCTCTTCTCGCTGATTGTCAATGCCTATCGCTTTTTCAATATTCACTAAACGGTGAGCATAGGTATGCTTAGTCATGACTTCTCGATAGCCGAGGTGAGACGTTTTCTCCCAGTAATGTTCGTCAGTCAACAAGCGCTCAATAATCACATTTGCTTCATCGGCATCCTTTGCAACTTGTACTATGCCTGGGAACTGTTCTTCAATTGCTTTTGAAGGCGTAGATACAACAGGTGTGCCGCAAGCGAGCAACTCATAAACACGACGCGACATCATTGTGGGTGACTCCACTATCGTGTTTACGTTCAAGAAAACTTTAAATCGCTTGTATAGCTGCACAACTTCGGTAAAAGGTACTGCATCGCGTATAAACGGTGTGTATTGTGGCGGGAACTTGTATCTGTCGCTATCTACCTTCGACATTCTGTCATAGATAGCGCCTTCAAATTCTATAATTGATGGTAGCAACGCATCCATTTGGCGTTTACGTTCGTCATGGCCAACACCGTAGTACGAGCCAGCGAAGCAAACTGACTCAGCCTCTGACTTAAATCGATCTGAAGGGTTGCAAATTTTCTGTTGAGCGGCAAAAGGCACGGCATAAACATCCGCATCAGGCACGTCTGCTTTATAACTAGCAACTTTTTCTGAATCAGTTGTAAAAATAACGTCCGCATATTTAGCTATTGGTAAATACTTATCATAGTGCATTGGGTCTTCTTTGTTCCAAAACACAATAGGCATTTTTTGCTTAACTTGAGGAATTAGGTCTAACAACGCTTGGGCATTGTTGTGTTTCAAACCCGGTGATGTAAATGCGTATTCCCATGTGCCCTTATTGCCTTTCCAACAACTTTCCAAGAAGCAAAAATTTGCCGTAGATGAAGCAATTTGCTCTACATAGTTAGCCCTGCTAATTGGATAGCTTGTCATTTCATAGCGCCAGCACTCTTCAGATATTTCATCCATAATAGAAATAGCTTTAAGTTTTGGCTTTTTGATATCAAAAGCAGGACTCTTAGGCATAACAGCGTTAGACGCGCTTTTCTTCGCGTTATCTTTCTCAGTCCACTTATTAAACTCGTTTACCATTACTTCAACATGATTTGAGAAGAGTAAATTGGTAACAGGCTGTGGTACTGGAAGAGATGCAGAGAGCTTCAGCGCTGAAAGAAGACTTTCAACATTGCCAGCATTAAAGCTTAATACCGAGTCATAATTATCTGCATACTCTTGAAGCGGTGGAACATTTGAAACCACTACCTTTTTACCAAAAGAGATGGCCTCAACTATCTTCATAGGGGGTACTATCGTACAGACCTGCTCATTTCTACGAGGAATAACAATGGTATCTATTACAGAAAAGTATTTTATTACGTCGTCGTGCGGAACTCTTCCCGTTTTTATCAGCCAAGGTGCCGAATCTACTGAATCGCTGCTTGCACCAAGTTTAGTAATTGCTGACGCATCGCCTACAAGCAACAACTTCACAGTTTGTTCAGTCGCATTTAATTGAGCCACAGCTTCAATAAGGTCTTCAATGCCTTCGTAAGAATTGAAGCTGCCAACGTAGCCTATTACGTTGTCGTTCGCATCTATGCCTAAACTTTCTCGCAGTTCCTGTGAAGTTACATTTAACTGAGAGACACTCGAGAGCCCGTTAGGCACTAACCGAATTACATCGCTTTGTACTCCTCGCGCAATCAATTCCTGCTTCATTGTACTATTTAAAGTAAAGACGCCCGTCGAGTGAGCGGCTACGAAGGTATCGCGGGCCGACTGCGCTACATATTCTTCTGAATCTACATATGAAGGTTGACGAGTGGCTTGAGAAAGCTCCCAAAACCCCCTCACCTCATTGAAAAAAGGTAAGCCTAACTGAGAAGCAGCCACTAGGGCTGGCAAACCTACTTTATAATCGCTGCCAGCCATAACAAATTGCGGGCGAAATAGCTGAAACATTTGTACATAGTAGTCTACGGACTTACGCAAAAACTCTTCTTCACTTTCAGGTAGAAAAATTCCGTCTTTGCCTGCATGGATATAGCGCACGCCGTTTAAAACTTCTTGAGTGTTTACCTTTACATTTTCATCCAATTCCCATGGGCGGCCAGGGCGCACGAAGCACAAAGTTTCAAAGCCTTTTATATTTAATGCTTCGGCTACACCTTGCGTTCTTATTGCATAACCGTTGCTTGCATAACTAGCACCATGGCTAACTATATATGCGATTCGACCAGCTATGTGTCGTTTAATAGGGTTGAGTTCAAATGCAGCTAGGCTAGATGCGACTTCAGTTAATCTATCTTGTGCTAAGTCCATGGCAATACTTTTATAATTTGAAAATTTGAAAAAAGGCAATGACGATATTTGTTCTTACTGCATATCGAACAGTTTGTTGCGCAAGTTCTGCGCTTCAAAGTAGTATTTTTCTAAGTTAGCTTGAGTTTCCTCTAGCTGCTCTTCTGCATATGAAGGAGAAGAGGCACTACTTGCTGCAAAGTTCGGCGCAGGCACTTTCACGGTTTCTTCTCCATTTTCAAGCTGCGCAAGTCGTTTAGTACACAACCAAACATTTGCTTTAAACAAATGCTCGCCATACTTCTTGCCTGCCTTTTCATACAGTGCTTTGGCCAACTCATACTGACCTTGAGAAAATAGAAGACTAGCTTGCTCTATAATCGAGCCTTTCTCATTATTCATAGGTATAAAGTTCCTTTAATTCGAAATGGCCTAAAAAGAAGAAAACCTGTTCGGCGCTCTCTTTTCGTCTTTTCCGTATTTCAAAAAGTGTAATAGTGGATTCATTCCAGACTTAGCTACATCAGTATTTCTTTTCAAATACCAATCTCCATCGAACTCAGTAGAGGGTCGTCGCCCTTCTTTTGCCCCGAAGACCAAATAATGCTCAGCTGGGTCTACACCAGACTCCTTTACATCTTTGTAAGTCGAAAGGTACCAATCTGCGTCAAAGTAATCACTGCTGTAAACAAGAGCCACATTCTCAAGTAACTCTCTTCGTTGCTTAGCATTCCGGCTCACTTTGGCATTCAACTTGTCTATGCCCTTAGTTACTTTCCAAGATGGTGACTGTTTAATTGAGCGCAGCTCAGCGACTTGCAAGCGCAACTGTTTTTCCGCTTGAGACTTTCGCTTAAGCTTTGCATTAAGCTTCTCGTTTTCTAGCTTTAGTTCTTTGTTTTTTGCGGCTTGCGCAGCGATATCTTTCGATTTATTAGAAGAAGTGAGCCCTCCGCCCATTTCTAACTGATGCTGCAACACAAAAAGTTGTGAGGTTAGTACCGATATATCTTGCTCTAGTGAAGCTTCTTTAGCGCGCTTCAAACTCGTTAATTTAGCAACTTCAATCTGCGTGCGAGTTAATTGCTCAATTAAGATTTGGCTTTCTTCTTTGCTTTGATATAGCTCTCGCATACTTTCTATGAGGAGGTTTGCAGCATCTTTATGAGAGGAGTCAGCATATGGTTGAGCATCACTACCAGTCACGAACAACTGTTTAATTTGGCTGTATAAAGACTTTATTTCAGGCGCTAGTTTTAATATAGACTTTGCGCTGTCGATTGCACGCACAGAGAAGTCAGGCGTTTGTATATCAGAAAAGTAATGTGCAATTGCCTTTCCTGCGTCGCTACTGCATAGATCGCTCGCTAGGTTATCGACAGAAAACACATGGTCAACCAATTCACTTTCAGCAAGTAAATGCGTTGCTTTTAGGTTGTTGATCACGGCTTGTAGGGTAAATTCTTCTTTACTACACAAAGCTGCAGCTAGTTGAAACTCAGGGGGAAAAGTAACCAGCGCTACCTGAGCACTTTCTAGTGTCTGCTTCTGCTGGCTGAGATCTGCTTTCGTTACAGGCTTTACGACAACATTAAGCACTTTCGAACTATCGGAAGAAGCAATTGAGTTGACCGTGTACAAAGATAAAGATTTACACAGCGCTTCCCACAACACCGAGTGTTCAGCTGTACAAACTAAAAACATTAAATTCCTCTCAAACCTAGCAAAGGGATACGTTTAGTCAGTGACCCTTCCGTGTTATAAGCTATTCATGATAACAAACTGGAATGTATAACTCATTTAAAACTTTGTTTGGCCGCGTGTGGTAGAAACAAAAGTTCTGTTATACTGAGCCGCTAGCAAGGTTTCAGATGTACTATGACATTAATAAGAACGCTTTCATCACTATTTCGATTTAGATACGGAACAGCACAGCCCGAAGACATACAGTGGCTTTCATATCACATCCCTAAAACGGCTGGCAGTTCTCTTCGCCAAATGTTTTACAGGGAATTTGGTCGTTCTAGTGTTTTTGATGTTTACCACCCTGACGAAGCAAGGTCTCTGGGGCAAGGAAACGCGATTCAAGTTTCTGCACGCTCACAAGTGGTACACGGCCATTTTAAACCTCACCCTAGACATAGCGAGCTTTTTCCTAACGCTAACAGCATGGTCTGGGTGCGCGACCCCATTCAGCGTATTTGGTCTTTAGTGGGACATTTGCTAGATCTGCAATGGAAACACCCTCACTATGAAACCATTCATAATTTATATATATCGAAGGGTATCGAAAACCAATCTGACATCGTAGAAAGGATAATAAAAGAGCGCTCGATACCTTATATGGTAACTACCTACTCACGATTTTTTTCGGAGATTGGTATTCAAGAGTTTAGTTTTGTAGGCTCGATGCATAATTTTGCGTCCTCAATTGAGTTATTAAATAAAGACTATAATTTGTCGTTGAAACCACTGCATCGAAATAGCCGCACTAAAGCAGGAATCCCTAGCACTTTAAGCAATTTGAAATATTTAATGGAAGATGAATATAGTCTGGTTGATGACTATCTTTGATAGGATGATAAGAAAGTAATGGCAGTTTTTACAATTTCTGTGAAGCAGACGAGCATTGACGTCAGTGATAAATTCAAATGGTGTTTGGATGAGCCCAGCAATGGTGCTGAGCACGAAGGAAATCTTATTGAAAAAGAAGGCATTAGAATAAAAGGCTGGCTTCTTAAAAAACTTCAGAATAATGCGTCTTTAGTGTTACTCGACGGATACGAGATTTTTCCACTTGATTTGAATACTGAAAGGCCTGACGTAATCGAGAAAGTGGCCTTGATAGAACGCGACTTTCAACAAGAAGCACTTTGCGGTTTCGACCATACTTTAATTCCCAAATCGTCTAATATAGCTATAGCAATTGTTCACAATAGCCACTTTCACGTGATTTACGAATTGAGTATAGAGGGCGTGTTTAAAATTTTGGAGGGCGAAGATAATTGGTTGTACCTTGATAACGACACCAACAAAAGCGTTGAACAGTTTACAGGTAAAACAAAACTCAGTTGGGCAGAAAAGAAAAATTGGGCTGATTACGCCAACACTTTTAGCACCTTGCCGCTGAGTCAAGCTGGAAAGAGTGCATTTCTTATCGCTCCTTCTAAAGAATTCGTTGTTGAAGAGCACTACCCTTTCAAAAAATCAAAACATACACCGCTAGACCAATTAACTAAGCTTGTTGATGACTCTTTCAGCTTAGTTACACCAATTGATGCTCTAAAGCACTTTGAAGAACGAACCTTTCGAGTTTGTGACACGCATTGGAGTTGTCATGGTGCTAGAGTAGCTACAATGGAAGTAGTAAAAAAATTAGGCTTAGACTGCACTTCCATAGAAAATCTCTTCGAAAATGATATATACGTAGAGCGTGTAATGGCTGGCGACCTTGGCTCTAAAATTTACCCAACTCAAAGGCATGCTGAAGATTTTCTTACTACGTTTAATTATAACCGAGTGGTTGTTTACGATAACAATCTTCCCAATTTTGGCAGGGCTTTTATTTTAGATAACCCTGACGCTTTGATTGATCAAACCTTATTAGTATTCGGCTCGTCTTCTGTTTATTCCATGTTTAACTATTTAGCCAGAATTTTCAGAACCGTAGTATTTTTCCATACCGCAGGTAACATTGATAAAGAGTTGGTTGATAAGATAGCGCCTGACTTTTTGTTAGCTCAGTCTAACGCAAGGTTTGTAGTAAAAGCGCCTTCGTTTGATATTAAGATTTCGGATTATATAAAGGACAAAAAGCGCAGGTTAACTCATTTACGCGACGTAGTTCATAATACTGAGAAAACGTCTGCCATTGTAACCAGCCTTGCTCGAGTACTTGACGAAATGAGCGCAAAGTAAAGACAATTTAGACATTTGTGCTGTACAGCGTTTTTAACGCCGCATCTTCTAAAGCAGTAGTTGGTAAGTCTTTATCCATTGTTAATTCAACGCGAAGTCCCTTAGGAGGCTGAGTAAACTCGTTGACTAACCTGAATGTTGTGTTGCTATTAGTTTTTAATAGGTAAGGGTAAAGCGCGCTCTCATTTACCATGTTTACCACAAGCCGCTTGTTTCTGTAAGTCTGGTTAGTGAACACCGTATAAGCGTGTTCTGCTTCATTTATGTTACTGACATTAGCAACCAAATGAACGTTCGGTAAGTGATCGGTAATAGCTATACCAATTCTACTGCAAATTTGCTCTAGCCTGTCTGCCACCGTATGTTTGCTTAGCACCTCACGCACGCCTTTCTCAACTACTTTTCTGTATTCGCTTTCATCTTGCATTTTCTCTAGGAAGCTTACTATTTCATCAGGGTCATCGCTAGCACAAACAATATCGCCAAATTGCTCGACAACGCCTTTAGAATAATTGCTAACTACAGGTGTTCCAGAAGCTAACGATTCATATACACGGCGAGCAAACATAGTAGGGCTTTGTTTAACTGAATTCATGTTGATTGTGTACTTATAGCCTTTATAAGCTTTCCACATTTCATCTGGCTTTAAATGACCAACCACGTTTTGCTTGAACCTTTCAGGAAATTTAAGGTTTGACTCTTTTCTATATAAGCATCTGTCAAAAATATCGTATTCAACATTTGCTGTTTTTAGTGCGTCAATTAATACGTCGAAATCGGCGCAGCGTTCTTTTTTAGTTGAATAATAGGAACCGGCGAAAGCAGCTTTATTTTTTCGAGGAATAACTTCGGAAGGGTTATGTATTACGGGCTGGCAAAAGAAACATAGGGGCTCTGCATCTATCCCGAAGTCTTTCTTATAGCTTTCGACCATATTTGCATCTGTAGTAAATACAAAATCGAATAACTTGGCTGTGGGGGCAAATTTGTCGTAATGAACGGGATCTTCTTTAGACCAAAAAACTGTAGGGATTCCTTTCTTTCTGCAGTATTCAACGACCTTAGTTAACTCATCCATTCGATTTGGCGCATTGTATGAATTGCCATATATGAGACTGCCCCACTGGTTATTATTTCCAAACCAGCAACTTTCAACGAATAGGAAGTCGGGTTGAGCTTGCTTTACTTCTTCTTTCCAATTCGACGGTGAAATTGGAAATAAATTAGTGTCTTTTTCAATGCATATAGAGGAAAATCCATCAAGTATCGCTGCAACTCTAATGGAATGTAAAGTCGGCATTGTTTCAATAATCAATTTTTAACCTCACAGACTGCCCAGTTTTTATAAGATACATAATTTGCTAGATCAACTCTAAAATTAAAAACACCATCAGATTATTTTTAATAGTTAAAAATCATTAAAGTTAAGCTCACGCCCAGAAGATAGAAAATATATATACCCTTCCTTATTGCTCTCCACTGCAATACACTTTTCTTTTTCCGAAAAACCACTTATCTTTGACTTTGGAATCAGAGAAATAAATTTAAACCCCGTTTCTTGCAGAGTAATGCGAAGCATTTTTGAGTAATTATCATTTACGAGTTTTTCAGCGAAAAATATCTTATCATCACCATATCCTGTTAAGATATCTCTGAAGGACGCCAATGAAAAGTTGAGGTCACTATAAAACTGGTCTAAAAATAATATGTATGTCCGTCCAATCAAGTCAATTTTTAATTCTGAAATTAAAGAACCAATCTCTAGGTCATTTTCTACATGATAAATTTTAACTTGACTATTTTTCCCATGAGTAAGGATTTTACTGAAGTTAACGAGACTTAAAACGCAGTTTTTGGAATTAGAAAATACATGGCAATTTTTAACCCTAAAGTCAACAGCAGCCTCTAGTGTTTTTGTTACTGTTGGACCACTTCCTAAGATTATAAGATTGTTCGGGCAGCTTTGTTTTAAAGTATGGATAAGTGGACTTATATCAATATCAAAATATCCGTGGTCTTTATTCTTCTCCATTTTATTGATATATGATAAATACTTACTTGGACTACCATAAGAATTTGGGATTGCAGATTCAGCCCTGTAACCTTTTGGCGCTTCTTTAATAAACTTCCCTACTACTACTTTTTTTTCCGGGATAGCAGCTTCTCTTACAAACGCTTTTACCTCAACTTCTTTTTCATAATCAGGAAAAGAAAAAGAAGCTTTTCTATCCAGAGAATACCACCTCTCACTAATTTTTTTTCCATCGACTAACAAATAAAAGGCAACCTCTGGATTATCAAAGTATCCCTCAGATAAGGTCACTGTAGCTTCGATTTTCTTTTCAGTTTCTAGCGTTAAATCTACTGAATTTTTTATTGTGTCAACTTTAAGGTGTCGCTCTGATCTTACCTCAGTAAAGTACGATACAGCATAACCTATGGCTTTGTTCACAAATGCTAAATCGGAAAAGTTGTTGATATTGCTGAAATAAAAATCTTGACCGGCAGTAAAGAATTTAAAATAACCCAATTCCCTGAATACTTGCTCTATTTTATCACTTAAGAAACACTCTATTTGAACGATGCATGGCGAACTTGAAAGAAGCTCCCTCGCTCCTTCAAGCACAGATATTTCATGCCCCTCCACATCAATCTTTAGCGCCAAAACTCGGCCTCTTAGGTCCGTTAGTGAATCGAGCTTAATACTCTTTAACTCTCTAACTTCTTTGTAGAGTGAAGCTTCGTGTATAGAAGTTTCAACGACACCATTTATTCCCGACATAGGAGAGTGGCTACCAAACTTAGTCGTTCCATCCATATTTGAAACTATGACTTGATGTGGCGAGACCTTTCTTTGAATAGCGTTTAAAGTTAAATTTTTTTCCATTTCTTTAAATGCGTGTGTATCAGGTTCAAAGGAATGAACTACTTCAACACTCTCAGCTAAAGTGGAAACAAGGCTGTAATAACCCACGTTCGCGCCAATATCGATAACAACCTTGGCGCCAGCATGATGGATAAAACTCAAAAAAAGAAAGGGTTGCAATGCTTCATGCTGCTCCGTCAATTCATTTCTTTTGATTGAGTTTTCGCTCCAAATAAAACAGTTCATCCACCTTCCTCTAAAGCTAAGTGCTAAGTCACCTTAGTCATTTTCATCAAAATACTACTGTTTGTGTTCTTCTAATAACAGGGTTTAACTCTAAGCTTTTTACGTAACATTCAAATTGATACTCGCCAGGCTCTGTTGGCTCAAAGTAGAAACTGTTATTCTTATCGTAAAGGTATTTTTTATAAATTTTCCCATTCAGAAACACATAAAAAGCAAATTTTAATTTTATACCAGTTGCATTTACTTCAACTTCAAATGCATTCATACTTCGGTTAAGCGATATATCATGAATTTCAGTTTTCGGAGGTTCCTCTAGCGCAATGATTTTTTCGCTGTTTGCCCCAGTTTTATTACCGAAAACGTCTCTTATGTAAATTGCAACATAATATTCTCCTGGTTCCTCAATCTCAAAACTCTTAAATGACTGTTTTCCGAAACCTGAACGCTTGAATTTCTGTCCATCCTTCATTAGATAAAATGCATACTCAATTTCGTCTTTATCGATACTAGGATCGTTATAATTTACGTTCGCAGTAACGTGACTACCTAAAACAATGAATCCATCATTACTGTTTATCTGTAAATCTATATTACTTTCCACCAATCGAAAATAAGATTTATTTCCTTGTGAATAGCTAATCCAACGCTCCAAGACCTTTCTAATAATTTGATCTTCTTCAATTGACAATAATGCACTCAATAACCGAATGTGAGTAAAGTGATATCCAATATGATACTTTGCTGGATTTCCGGGAATTGTTATGTGGGTCAAGTCATATGCAGAAATATCCTTCAAATCAAACATTGAAAGGCAGTGACGGAGGGACTCTAACCCTATTTCGAACCTATCACTATATTTGGTTGAACCGGTAAGCATAAACCCGTCATATAACCCAAGTAGTGAAAACATAAAACCGTTGAGGATATGAGACTTATTTGGCGTTGTATATTCCTCATACCATGGATATTTATCAAAAATACGACTTAATACACCGCCATTCTCAACATCTTCATAAAATGGCAATACACCTTTTTCAACAGCCGCTAAGTAATCAATATCATCAAATAGATAATAGGCTCTTACTAAACAGCTTATACAAAATCCCTGTGCTAATGCCGATGTCCAACCAGGTTCAAGTTTTCCGGTCTCGCGTACGGCGTAAAAATATTCAAAGTCTGACTTCCACGCGCCAGATTCTGTGTTTTGTGTCTGCGCTAGAAAATTAGCAACTGCTCTCACTTTTTCCAAATGTCGAGGATCTTGAGTTTTGTAATACTTGCTAACCTGTTCGAGACCATATATCGCTATCGTTATTGGGTAGTAGTGATACTCGCCTCTTCTAGAGATATTTAATTTTGGTATTCCGTTACAATCAAAAACAACGTCTTTTCCTTCAACACTCTGCATGTCAAAGTTCAAATATGCTTTATCATATGAATAAGAGTCTAAAAAAACCATCGTGCCAAGCTTAGTCTCTTTTACTTGGTACTTCACTTCCCTTCTAGAAATTTGTTTGGTAGTTGTTTTGGAGGTTTCTTTCATATTGTAGTCTTCTTTAATTCAAATTAGTTGAGGAGCAATAGCTCTTGATTAACTATTTTTTGTTTAGATACTTGATATCTAGCACGTTTGGAAGCTCCATCTGACAAGCTTAAAAATCTACTATGGTCGAGATAAAGTGATGCTAGCGCATCTGCCATACCACAATAATCTTCTCCTTCAACTAAAATACCAGAATCGCCATCTATAAACTCCGGGATGGCCGTTACGCCATTTGATATAACAACTAACCCCGATGACATGGCTTCGTCTTTCGATACACCTTGTGCATCCATTCGAGTTGGGCAGAGAAATATTCCAAACTCTTTGTGATATTTAGCAATGTCAGTTTGAGCCAAAAAGCGTCTTTCTATCTTCACATTATCAAAATCTGCAATCGGTGCTAGGGTTTCATCAAAAAGTTTACCGTCGCCCATGAAAAGAAACTCAAATTCGTTAAAAAATGGTTGTTTTGAAAGCTCTAGAACTGCATTCACACTCAAATCATTGGCATACTTTCTTGAAGCATATGGTCTTATCGAAAGAACTTTAAGTCTCTGTTCTGGCGGTTTTGGAATATAATCGAACAGGTCGGTATCTACAGGGTTATGAATAATTTCATACTGGTCAACTGGTAGCCTAAATCCAATATCCTCCATAACTTCTTCCGCAAAGTAATTGGAAACGAAAATGAGCTTAAGATTTTTGTGCATTTTATTCAGAATACTTCGCCAAAAACCTAGTCGTATATCACTTTGTTTTTTCGCTAATTCTAGCTGTTTCTCATCTGTATAATTATATTCCCTACGCCACCAAGGTTGTATCTCTGCGCCGTGAATCCACACAAAGACATTAATTTTGTGAATGTACTTTTCAATCACCTCCCACATGTCAGAGTCGAGGAAGTGAACAAGTAAGTTTTTATACTGACCACTACTCAGCATGCGTTGTAACGCAACTGCAGAACCTGAAGTAACGTCGACGTTTTGGAATTCATGCCATGTTACAGGTTGATCCTTTCTAAATCTGAAGGTATCAACGCGAACTCCGCGCTCCCTATAAGCAGCAACTCTACTGTGAACAAATCCATTTCTGTAAAGATCGTCGTAGCTAGGATAGTGGTTTGTAAGGAGTAATGTATCTGAACTACCTATCAATCTTGTGGGCGACAGATCTTTTTCCCCCAACAACAAGCTTTTCACGGTGCACTGGCCAGACTGGTACACCCTGAATCCTAGCTTTACGTATGCAGCTCCATCTGGACGTGAAAGAACGTTGTTTTTGTTGGGTTTAATTATCTCATGGTGCAAACGCGTCATGTTGACGTCAAAGAAGATAACTACAAACGAAAGATTTAACCCAGGAGTAACCTCTAAATGGAAAGGGATTTCATCTAATTTTTCGCTCTGAGAGAACAACACATCTATTGAAAGTATCTTTTTATCAATGGTATAGATATATGTATGCTTTCCATCTTCTAATGATGAAGATATCTGCATCCCTTCATTGTCTAACGTTATAGTGCAATCCTTAGTAGACGTTTTAGAAAACATTTCAAACAGTGTTTTAGCATCAAAATGAGGAGCAGAATCTTCAGAGTGAACAACGGCTTCAATCTTTTCTGAAAGTTCTTGTAATTCTCGTGCGCTACATCCAGTATCGAAGTCATCGTCTTCAACTTTGCTCAAAAAGCTCTCTTCATTTTTGAGTGTCACATTTTTGCAATAATTGAATATATCGATTGATTGTGAGTTATCTTCTTTGTAGGAACCAAATGTAACATCACTTAACCAATCTTTAAGTCGAATATCTTGAGCAAGCGGTGAAATTGCACAGCATCGTTTGGGAATGTTGATCGCACTTTTGTAACTACTTCCTTCATGTCTTAACACTAATTTGTTTTCGGCCTCTTCAAAATAACTGCTTTTTCCGATAAATAACGCATCAGTGAAACGCGTCGCAAGAAAGATATCCAAGAGGTAATTGCTGCCATATAAGTCCAATGACGAAAAATAAGTAAGCCAACTAGAAGAAGAATGAAGCTTAAACAGAGACTGCCCTGAAACATCGTCTAAAGTTAGGACACTGAAATTCACAATTGCGTTTTCAGTTAGCTTTTCTGCTATACCCTTTGTACTAAAACGATCAACAAGTACAACAACTTTCTTTATCTCATAGCTTTGACGCTTGACGTTGTCGATAAACCTAGATAAATCGCTCTCTTCTTGAACTAATGTAAAAACAACTACATCAGGCAATACATGTTCTGCGCTATTTGCAAATACTTTCTGCAAAATGTAGTTAAATCTGTCTTCATAGGTGTGCTCTGAAAGAATTTTTCTAAGTCCTGCGAGCCTCAATTTGTCTGTTTGATAGGCATTGCTCTCTAAAGCTTTAAGCCTTCTAACAATCTCATTTCCACTATCGCTAACCTGAACTAGGTCACCGAACATTAATCTCACGCCTCTCGAAAAATTACTTACTGTGACAGTATTACTACCCAACAATTCATAAACGCGGCGTGCAAACATTGTTTGGCTTTGCTTTATTGAGTTTAGATTTATTGCGTACTTGTAACCTTTGTATGCTTTCTGAATTTCAGCAAACGGTAAAGTACCGACGATATGCTTATCAAAACTCTTTGGAAATTTGTAGTTTGGATCATTTTTGCCGAAGTTTCTGTCATATATCTCGACCGGCTTAAAGTTGGGGAAAGACTCTATGAAATCTTCTAGGTCTCTTGTTCTATCTGGATACTTAACATAATAAGCTCCAGCAAATGAGAATGCGTCCTTTCTCTCAAAAGTTTCAATTGGATTAGTAAGTTTTGGCTGGCATGCAAAGGGCAAAAAATAAACCCTATCGTGTCCTAATGCGGCTTTATACCGTTCTACACAATCAAGATCTGTTGTAAAGACCAAATCAAACAACTTGGCCGTATTTAGGAATGTTTCAAAGTGAATTGGATCTTCTTTATTCCAGAAAACAGTAGGTATTTTTCTCTTATTGCACCATTCGACAATGTTAATAACTTCTTGCGACCGGTGACCAACTTTTGAGCCCCATAGATCGTCTTTACCTCTCCAAGCAGACTCAATAAAGAGAAGCTCTGGTTCAAATCCCCTTAGTTCCTCTAAATAGTCGTCAGGGGTTAACTGACAAAGGTTCGCTTCTGGGCTATACGATTGAAACGTAAAATCGTCCATGATACAGGCAACTTTTGTCTTCCCTGCATTATTTTTATGAGGTTGCGAGAATTTAAATGAACCGGCCAGATTCAAAGCCATTGGCTCTACTACACAATCCCAAGTAAGTTTTTCTTCAATTAATTTCCGTGCTGCGGCAAGCTTTTCCTCAATAACTCTTTTATCTTCGCTTCTCAACTTTGTTATTGATTCACAAAGAGATTGGACATTTCCTTTTTCATACAACCAACCAAACTTTCCGTTCGCTAAAAGTTCTACTTGCGGTGCAACATTCGAAGCAATTACGGGTTTATTGAATGCCATGTACTCCAAAGGCTTTAATGCACTTACGAGTTCACACACTAGGTCAGGCTTTCTTGGAACAACGCATGCGTCTACAGCTCGAATATAATTCCCTACCGCTTCATGAGCAACTCTTCCAGTAAAGACTACTTGGTTTTGCAGACCTAACTCAATCGCTTGCTTCTTAAATCTCTCTAAGACTTCATCACGCTTGTCAGAATCATTTACTGGATTATTACCACCTACTACAAGCAATTTTATTTTCTCATCTTTAAGAGACGCTATGGCTTGCAAAAGAGTATCTATACCTTCGTAGTCTGTAAGCGCACCAACGTAGCCAAGAAGGAATGTATCTTCATAGTCATTAAAAAGTTCATTACGGGGTTTTATATTCTTGCTTTCAACATTGGAAATGGACGGAGCTGCGTTAGGCACTAAGCTTATGCTCGCTCGATTAGCTCCACGTTTCACTAACTCTTGCACCATCGAGGTATTCAACGTATAGAGCTTATCGGCGTTTGACACCAAGAAGCTTTCTAGTTCTACTTGTTCGTGATAACCATCCGAGTCCTCCCAATCAGGGTCTCGGGATAATCGCGATATTTCCCAAAAGCCCCTTACTTCGTAATGAAATGGAAGTCCTAACTTTTTTGCTGCAATATAGGCTGGGAAAGCAACTTCATAATTTGAAGCTGCCAAAACGATTTCTGGCCGATATACTTTAAATAGCTCCTCATACTTTAGTGCCATCACTTTAATTCTTTCAAACACATCTTTAGGTACTAAAAAGTTTTCCCATGGTGAGTGAATGTAAGTAACGCCATCTACTTCTTTTTGGAGTTCTGAAAACTCTCTCTTTGCACCAAAATCCCAAGGTCTACCAGGCCTTATTAAGCACAGAGTATCAAAACCGCGCTTATTGAGTGCGGCTGCAATTCCATGAGTGCGAATAGCATAACCATTACTCGCGTAACTTTTTCCGTGACTTACTGCATAAGCTACACGCTTATTAATTGGCGCATCCAATGTCGTTTGTGAGGAACTTTCGATTATTGCTTGCTTGGCAAAGTCAATTATTTGATTAGCTTTATTCATTGAAAAGAGTTTCTTAGCGTGGAAAATGACAAGTATGAAAAGCGACGTGGTGAGTTTGCTCTCACCACGTAAAGAATTTATTTAAACAAGCCAGCAAAATCTAAAGTTTTGCTACTCTTGCTATGCGCTTTAAATTGGCTATGAGCAACTAAGTAGACAAGAATATCTGCGTTGTCTGCTTGCTCTTCTGATACAAGTTTTAGCCCATCAAAACTCTTAATATTGGGCTCAACGGCTACCACGTCATTAGTTTCACTTAAAGCTTGAGTAATGTATAACGCTGGTGATTCACGCAAGTCATCAATATCAGGTTTGAAAGCTAACCCCATACATGCCACTTGTGGCTTTCTACCGTTTTCTTTTTCAAACTCAAGTACGGCGTTTTTAACTTTTTCAACTACCCACTCAGATTTGTAATCGTTAGTTCTGCGGGCTTGCTCAACCATTTTGGCTTTGCCATTAGCAGAGTTAACAATAAACCAAGGGTCTACTGAGATACAGTGACCACCTACACCACAGCCTGGCTGCAGAATGTTTACGCGCGGGTGATGGTTTGCAAGTTTAATCAACTCGTAAACGTCAATATCCATGTCGTCTGCAAGCATTGAAAGTTCGTTAGCAAATGCAATATTTACATCTCGAAACGCGTTTTCTGTCAGCTTTGCCATTTCGGCTGTTTTCGACGTAGTTTCAAGCACTTCGCCTTCAACAAACGTTCTGTAGAACTCTGCAGCGGCTTTAGTAGACGCATCGTCAACACCACCC
This sequence comes from Alteromonas sp. 07-89-2, assembly GCF_013113925.1. Lineage (NCBI taxonomy): Bacteria > Pseudomonadati > Pseudomonadota > Gammaproteobacteria > Alteromonadales > Alteromonadaceae > Alteromonas > Alteromonas sp. 07-89-2. Next base: position 42,836 of record NZ_VTYM01000005.1, read on the forward strand.
ACTACACGATCGTTCTCAATAAGTTCTCGCATTATGTGGCCAGGAAGAACACGCTCTGGAGAGTGGGCTACGTGAATTTGTGATAAATCAACACCGGCCGCTTCTAGTTCTTCAGCCATCATTTCTGTTGTGCCTACCGGCGATGTAGATTCTAGTAAAACTAGGTTCCCTGGCTTAACATACGGCGCTATCGCTTTGGTAGCACTCTTCACGTAATCTAAGTTAGGAACCGGTGAGTTCGTCACTTCATTAAGTTGGTCGTGATGAAACGGGGTAGGCACAGCAACCAAAAAGATGTCTGCTTCTGCTGGCTCTAGGTGAGCACTTAACATACCGCTATTAACCGCTGAAGAAACGAAAGTGTCCAATTCTGGTTCAACAATATGTATTTTACCTTCATTGATAGTGTCTACAGCATGCTTGCTAACGTCTACACCATGTACTTTATAACCGCGGTTTGCCAAAAGCGCAGCCGTTGGTAAGCCAATATATCCCATACCAACAACGCATACTGTTTTATTAATTTCCATTAACTTTCTCTCTTAAAACTTCAATAATTCTTTCACATGCTTTGCCATCGCCATACGGATTGTGAGCAAAGCTCATTTCTTCGTAGGCTTTTTCATCAGTTAATAACTGATTTAAGCTTGTAGTAATTTTATCTACGTCAGTACCTACCAATTTAACGGTACCAGCGCTAACCGCTTCTGGTCTTTCTGTTGTGTCACGCATTACTAGTACGGGTTTACCTAAAGACGGCGCTTCTTCCTGAATACCGCCTGAATCGGTCAGGATAATGTGAGCCTGATTCATAAGATAAACAAAAGGCAGGTAGTCTTGCGGTTCAATAAGCGTAATATTTGGCACGCCTTTTAGCAGGCGATTAACAGGTTCTTGCACATTTGGGTTTAAATGCACTGGGTAAACAATCTGGCATCCTGGGTGTTGCTCTGCTGTATAGGCAAGTGCTTTACAAATGCGCTCGAAACCACCACCGAAGCTTTCTCTTCTGTGGCCTGTAACCAATATCAACTTTTTATCTTTATTTAAGAAGCTGAAACGCTCTGCCATTTCACTATTCAGCGCTGTGTCATTTTTTAGCTTATCGCTTACATCTAATAAAGCATCGATTACCGTGTTACCCGTTACCGTAATATTTTCTAGGGCCACAGCCTCATTAAGTAAGTTCTGCTGCGATGTCTCTGTAGGCGCGAAATGATATGTAGTAATAGCACCAGTCAGCTTTCGGTTTGCCTCTTCTGGCCACGGAGAATAAATATTCCCTGTGCGTAAGCCAGCTTCCACATGACCTACCGCAATTTGCTGATAATATGCTGCTAAACTAGTAGCAAAAGTGGTTGCCGTGTCGCCATGAACTAAAACCACGTCAGGTTTGAAATCGGCTAGTATAGGCTTAATACCTTGCAGAATATTAGTGGTTACATCCGTCAGATCTTGACCTGGCTTCATAATATTTAAGTCGTACTCTGGCGTAATTTCAAACAACCCTAGAACCTGGTCTAGCATTTCACGGTGTTGCGCTGTAACACAAACGCGTGCGTCAATTCCCTCTTGTTCTGCAAGTTTTATTGCGAGGGGTGCCATTTTTATTGCTTCAGGCCTTGTGCCAAAAACGGTTAATACTTTCATTTTAATTTCTCTGCATTAGCTGAAGTTTTAGGGATTGCGATTGCTGGTAATACTCTTCAAGCAATTGTTGCGTTTGCTCTAGCTGCTTTTTTTGTTTTAAGAAATTTTCAGCAGTATAAGCGTCAGAACTTACCAAATTTGATCTTAAGGGATTACTGGTAGCAATACTTTGTTGACTTTTTCGCTTCTGACAAAGCCAAATGCTCGTTGACACTAGTTCAGAACCTAGCTGGTCGCCAGCGCGTTTGTAAAGCTGTTCAGCTTCTTCAAACTTGTTCTGTTTGAAAAACTTATTCGCTTCTTTAATGAGGGATCGACTTTCTTTACTCATATCCATTTTCTTATCATTTACGTCCAGTGTACAAAGAGCGAAAAAGCGGCGCGAAGTCTATCAGGCGCACGTCAATTACTCAATAACTGGCACTTTTACGCTACGATTGTATAGTTATTATTGTGACACCTTTAGGAGTCTTTAACTTTTTAACATTTGCCGTTAACTGACGGCGTTCACATTCATTTTCCCATTGCGGTATCAGGTCGCTTATCTGTTCTGAATTCGTACCGTTGGTAAAAACAGTTATGTCAGCTTGCGAAAAGTAGTCTAATACTAAAGGCAATGCCCAATACTTGGCTTTATTATTGTCGTCTAAAAACGGACCATTAATTACTACCAGTAGGTTAGCATGTCGATTGTTAAGAATGCGCTTAAGCTCTAGTAGCTTTTCAGTGCAGTCATAAAACAGCTCCCCGCCTTTAGCGTTATCTGTGTGAGCGACAGAAATCAGGGGGGCGTGGCACAAATCTACGTAAGCTTCCACGCCCGCATTGGATAAAAGCCCGGTTGTTTCTTTGAGGCGTTCTGAGCTTTGCTCAAAACCAACAATGTGCTTTGGCAATGCCTTTTCTATTTCACTATTATTGCCTTTATCTTCCAAATACTTACCGTTATTAAAGCCTCTATCAGCTTTGTCTTGTAAAGTGCTTGCAGAGACTACCGTACTCAAACCACTACCAAATTCTATGATCACATCGTAAGCATTCTGGCTAACCAACGACGAGAGTTCAGCTAAATTTGCTGAGTCCATATCATAAGAGTTTGTTGAAATAGGTATACGAGAAAACCCAGTTAGTTTTCGTAATTCAAATTGGCTAGCGATATTGCTTTTTTGTTCTTCATGGCAACGCGTTACATGCTTACCAAGTGCGTTTGCTATCTCAATACTATCTTCATTTTGCTTGTTCAACATGGCAATTAGCTTACTCTCAAGTTCGCTAACTGCTAGTGCCGTTTCATTGTTTGATGCTAACAGTGCATTTTCTCGCTTAAGCACTTCAAGCTCTTCGGTTAGTGCCTCGGCTTGCTGCCTACGGCTTGCGAACCAACCGTATGTTTCTTTTTGTTTTTCTTCGCTTTCTTTAAGCTTGGTTTTAAGCTCTTGAAGCTCATTTTCATAGGCTTCAGATGTTTGTTTATTACGCGACTCTTGTTCAGATAATGTAGCTTTTAACGACTGCTCGTTAGCGTGCGCTTTATCTGCTCTCGCTTTTTCCTCTGCTAGTGTAAAAGTAAGCTTTTCATTATCTTTTGTAAGTGTATCGATCTCTACAGTCGCATTATCGCTAACTGAGCTTAACTTCGTTTCAAGTGACGCTATGCTATTACTCTTAACCTGTATTTCAGCTGTTAGACTTTCGATGCGCTCAGTGAGTTGTTTAGACTTACTCAGCTCTTCAAGTAACTGGCTTTCTAAGCGCTCAACTGTCGTTACTTTGGCAGATAGATCGCTTTCTACCTGAAGCAGTTGGCCTTCTAGGTTCTCTTTATCAAGCTTCAGGTCGTTTACCTGCTTTGAGTGGGACTCTACCTTATCATTTACAGATTGCAGGTCACTTTCCAATATTTTGATTTTATCTAAGTAAACCTTTTCACTAGCGTGCAAATTTTCAACTGTTTCTTGAAGATGTTTTGCTTCCTCATTTGCAACATGGAGTTCTGCTTGAACTTCATTAAATGCAATCTGAGAGTTAGTTAACAAGGTTTTCAACTCTTCCTTATCATTCTCTAAATCTTGGTGTGTGTTAACGACTAGTTTTAATTGAGCCTTTAAATCTAAAATCTCGGCTTTTTGTATGTGAACGCTTTCTAAAAGAGGGTTAAACTTAAACTGGTGCGTACAAACGTCAGTATCACTATTCCACTCACTTACGAATTGATAAAACGCATTGTTAAGCAATTCGGTAACTGTCTTAATGTCGCTCTCGCTACTAAACAAGGGCTTCTTGCCAGCACATACGTAAATTTGTTGGAATAACGGTAAGATATCGTTAGATTTTAGTTCATTTAATATCTCTAAAGATAAGCAAGGAAGGTCTAGAAATAACGAATTCTCACTACCAGTTACCTGAAGCTCTTTAATAAGCTCGATAATACTCACTGTTTCAACATCAAGAACTTCTTCTATCATTAAGTTCGGATAGATTTCTTTAAGGCCAGTAGGCTCTAAAAATGAAGAAAACTCTTCGTTATTAAAAAGCTTAAATGGCTGCTTGCCGACAGTTTCAGTAGTTACGGCTTTTTTTACTGTTACAAATTTCGCTTCATCGCTGAACTGTTCTTGTGAAGCTACCTGCAGTAACGGATCAACAAGAATAACCTTGGAGTATTCGGAGTAGTCGAAGTTGAATGATTGAGCCGCACCAGCTCCAATCCATAGAAGATGTTTAGACATTATGCTGCTCTTTTACTTTTTCTTATGGGTTATCATTACAGGCGACATGGGTCTTTTTTCTTCCCGACCAAATTTTATGTAGTGAATTAACGGATTAGTATTTTCACTCGCCACATCAGGGTTTGCCTGTAAATACCATTTACCGTCAAAGTAAGGCGATGGTTTTCTCCCTTCGTTTGCACCATACAATAAGTAGTGTTCTGCGGGGTCAATGCTGTCTTTTTGAACGTCAGAGTAAGTTTCCAAATACCAGTCTGCATCAAACAGTTCACTGGTATAAAGCAGGCTCATGTCTTGTGACAACTTTTTGCGTTTAGCTGCGTGTTTGTCAACTGCATTTGATAGCTTCTCAACTTTACTTGAAACTTTCCAGAGCTTGCTCGATTTAATCGCTCTGAGTTCGGCTAATTCCGCCCTTAGCGTTTGTTCAACCTGTGACTTTTGCTCTAACTTACTTTCTAATTGCTTAATTTCACGGTTTTTAGTTTTCTCTAAAGCAGTTAATTCTTTTTTGCTGCTCTGGACAAAATTTGCATATTCAATCTGCTGTGTTTCACGTTCCTTTCGCAACGCCTTTATAGCTTTTTCTACGTTTTCGTTTTCTTTGCGCATAGAGTTAAACTGCGCCAGCTGTCGGTCGGCCTCTTGTGTATGCTTTTCTTTTTGAGAAGATAGTTCTGCCACTTTGTTTTCTAAAGAATCTAAAAGCAGTAAGTTTTGCTCTATTACTTTCCCATTCTCAATTGCAAGCTCGCTTTTATCTAGCTCGTCTTGCGTAAGTGCTTGCTTCAACTTGGCAATGTCGGGGTAAAATACTGACTCTTCGTCTCTCAAAGAAAAACACGATTGAAGCTTTTTATAAGCTTTAATCATATTTGCATTTTGGTTGAACAAACTGTGACAGATTACTGAGTCGAGGTTATGAGATACTTTACTGCTATCGAGGCTCTTTTCAAGCCAAGGTAAAGAAGAAGTATCAATTGAAGAGCTAACGCAGAAGGCTGATAGCGGTATCAAACCCATGGCACTTCTATGCTTTTTGTACAAAGAATATAAATCATCTAGTAACTTTTGAACTTTACTTTGTGCTTGTTGGTGATCTTCATCAAGGAATTCTTGTAAAAGAATAAAAGGTGGAGGGACTACCACCGTCACACTATGATCAGTGCTAATTAGTGAGATTATTTCATCTATCGACAAAGCTTTTTGTACATAACAAAAACCGGTAGTCGTATTCGTTAGGGTTGAAAGTGATTCAATGACCTGGTTTTGAGCAATACCACATAGTTGCTGCCAATATTCAGATCTATCCACTGTGCAAATCACAGACATCCATTGCTCCAATTCTTAATAACTTCCTGATGCCTTTATGAGGCAAGCTTATTAGATAAATACTATCAGATAGAAAAAATATACGCACTCACTGCTGCGGTTTTTAATGAATAAACGGTTTCCTAAGAAATTTTGGCTATCTTTTGATAAGGAAAACTTTAAGTATGATCGGGGTTAGGCTGCGACCGTTTCATTCAACAGTCCCAACACCTGCTCATCGCTAGATTTAGCCTGGGCCCGAACAGATATACTCGCTTGTTCGACTATTTGCGCTTGAGTAAGCAGTGCAGTTTCTGACGCAAAGTCTGCGTCCGTTATTTGTGAATGGGCGCGGCTTATATTTTCGAAGCCTATCGCATTGTTTCTAATGGCTGATGCCATTTGATTAATTTTCGCGCCGTAAAATGCTCGGCTTTCGCTTACGGACTGCAAAGCGCTATCTATTCGCTCGAGTGCGCTTTCTGCATCGCTTTCGTTCTGTAGTGATGTGCCATCTAACCCAAGGTCAGCTAACGTAGCGGGTGTTTTACTTAGTTCAATGAAATCAGTGCCAACACCGAGTTGGTTTGTAGCGGTAATGTCTACCGGGCCTAATGTGAAGGTTGGTCCGCCTTCATTTCCAAGCGACGTCCACGACGCAGTTACATTGAAAGCACCAGAACCAATTACAGAGATTATTAACGGCTGAGCATTGCTTGCAATGGTCAAAGTTTCGTTGAAATTCCCACTTGCGTTTTGGTCACCAGTAAATGAAATACTGTTTCCATCTATCGTTGCTGAACCTATGGTTAGCAAATTGCTGTCATCATAGCTCGCTGTTGGTTCATACCCATTAGTTGGTAAAAAGAACGTACTTTCAATGGATGTGCTATTTGAAATGCCGTTACTATTCCATGTGCCAGCAGACAAAGGGGTGCCTGCTAAGTGTTTACCGTCTACAGTAAACACTTGGATATCGTCATTAGCACCATTATCGTTTAAGTTAATCTGTATGTTGGTAGAGCCTGCGGGAATATAAGCGATAGAGCGCAACCCGCTTGTCATACTTTGAGTGACACCGTTAGTAAATGTGCTACTAAGAGAGGGAACGTTAGCAGAAAGCAAATCGCTATCATCCACTAGGGGTAAACGATTAAACGCTTCGGTATTGTACGCAATGCCATTCAGTGCATTTTTTAGCTGCTGGAATTCTTTATCCAATGCTGCACGGTCGTTGACATTATTGATTCCGTTCTGCGACTGTATTGCCAGCTGCCGCATTCGTTGCAGTATAGCGGCAGATTCTTGCAGTCCACCCTCTGCAATTTGTGCATAGCTTATACCGTCATTTAGGTTACGATTCAGTTGCGTATAGGCTTTTTTCTCTGAAGCAAGTCTATTAGATATTTGAAGTCCAGCACTGTCGTCAGCAGCGCTGTTTATTCTTAACCCAGAACTTAAGCGCTCTAGGCGTGTTGATAACGCTGTATTTTGTAAAGTTGAAAGACCTAAAGACTGGTAATTTCCTGTAACCGATAGCACGTTTTTTCCTTAACGCTCTTCGCTTTGTTTAATACAGATGTAAACTTAGCTTTGAATAAGTTCTTGCCCTAAATAAATGTTTACAATAAGCATGCCAAATAAATGATGATTACGGTACGAATAGATAATATTGAGAACAAAACAACAGACACAAAAAAAGGGGCCTGAGTTTTCACTCAGGCCCCTTTTTCTAATCGAGTATTAATTACTCTTCAGTTGCTTCTACTGCTTCTTCTTCAGCTTCTACAACTGGACGGTCAACTAGCTCAACATATGCCATTGGGGCATTGTCGCCAGCACGGAAACCGCATTTAAGAATGCGAGTGTAACCGCCTGGACGAGCTTCGTAACGAGGACCAAGCTCGTTGAATAGTTTACCTACAACCTCTTTGTCACCAGTGCGGGCGAAAGCTAGACGGCGGTTTGCAACGCTGTCTTCTTTAGCCATAGTGATTAGAGGCTCGATTACGCGACGTAATTCTTTCGCTTTTGGTAACGTAGTTTTGATCACTTCGTGCTTGACCAAAGAACCGGCCATGTTTTTGAACATAGCTTGACGATGGCTGCTGTTGCGATTCAACTGACGACCACTCTTACGATGGCGCATAGTTTTATCCTTCTCTACAAATCAGTTTGATAAAAACCTGATTAATCTTTTTCAGCGATGCTCTCTGGCGGCCAGTTTTCTAGGCGCATACCTAGAGAAAGACCACGAGATGCTAGAACATCTTTGATTTCAGTTAGCGATTTCTTACCAAGGTTTGGCGTTTTAAGTAGCTCAACCTCAGTGCGCTGTACCAGGTCACCAATGTACTGGATAGCTTCTGCTTTCAAACAGTTTGCAGAACGTACTGTCAGCTCTAGGTCATCTACTGGACGAAGCAGAATCGGATCGAATTCTGGCTTCTCTTCTTTCGCTTCTGGCTCAGACACATCACGTAGGTCTACGAATGCATCTAGCTGTTCAGCTAGGATAGTAGCAGAACGGCGGATCGCTTCTTCAGGATCCAAAGTACCGTTCGTCTCCATGTCGATGATTAGTTTGTCTAGGTCTGTGCGTTGTTCAACACGAGCAGACTCTACACTGTAAGCAATACGTTCAACTGGGCTGTATGAAGCGTCTACTAACAAACGACCAATTGGACGATCATCTTCTTCAGAGGAGCGACGGGTAGAAGCTGGTACATAACCGCGACCCATTTCTACTTTAATGCGCATGCTGATTTCAGCTTCGCCAGTTAAAGTACAAATAACGTGGTCAGGGTTTGTAATTTCTACGTCGCCATCATGCTGAATATCACCAGCAACAACAGGGCCAGCGCCAGATTTCACTAGAGTTAGGGTTGCCTCAGTTTTACCTTCAAGGCGAACCGCTAAACCTTTAAGATTTAGCAAGATTTCAATTACGTCTTCCTGAACACCTTCTTTGGTGCTGTACTCGTGAAGAACGCCGTCAATTTCTACCTCGGTAACTGCACATCCTGGCATAGATGACAGTAAAATACGACGTAGGGCGTTACCTAGAGTATGGCCAAAGCCGCGCTCTAGTGGTTCCAAAGTTACTTTGGCACGAGTAGGAGAAACGTTTTCGATCTCAACTAATCTCGGTTTTAGGAATTCAGTCACAGAACCCACAATGCTTCCTCTTTAGTTAGCTTTACTTAGAGTAAAGTTCGACGATCAACTGTTCGTTAATTTCCGCAGACAGGTCAGTTCTTTCAGGAACGCGCTTGAAAGTGCCTTCCATTTTGCTGCTGTCTACTTCAATCCAGGTTGGCTTCTCACGTTGGTCAGCCAGTTCCAAAGCAGCAACGATACGCGCTTGCTTCTTAGCCTTTTCACGAACAGAAACCACGTCTTCGGCAGAAACGTTAAACGATGGGATGTTCACAACTTGACCATTTACCATGATCGCCTTGTGGCTAACTAGCTGACGTGCTTCTGCACGAGTGCTAGCGAAACCCATACGGTAAACTACGTTATCAAGACGCTGTTCTAAAAGCTGTAGCAAGTTTTCACCTGTGTTGCCTTTTAGACGTGCAGCTTCTTTATAGTAGTTGCGGAATTGCTTTTCCAGAACGCCGTACATACGACGAACTTTTTGTTTTTCACGCAGCTGAACACCGTAGTCAGACAGACGGCCACGACGGGCACCGTGCTGACCAGGCGCTGTATCGATTTTACATTTAGAATCGATTGCGCGAACGCCGCTTTTTAGGAACAGGTCTGTTCCTTCGCGACGGCTAAGTTTGAGTTTTGGACCCAAATATCTTGCCATGATCTTTCTCCAACTGTCCGTCGATTAAACGCGACGTTTTTTCGGTGGACGACAACCGTTGTGAGGAATAGGGGTCACATCGGTAATGTTTGTGATCTTATAACCTGTAGCGTTAAGAGCACGGATCGCAGACTCACGGCCTGGACCTGGACCTTTAACGAAAACTTCAAGGTTCTTAAGACCGTATTCTTGTGCAGCAACACCTGCACGCTCAGCAGCTACCTGTGCAGCAAATGGGGTAGATTTACGTGAACCACGGAAACCTGAACCACCAGATGTCGCCCATGCTAGTGCATTGCCTGAACGGTCTGTAATAGTCACAATTGTGTTGTTGAAAGACGCATGGATATGAGCCATACCGTCTGCAACCTGACGTTTAGCGCGCTTACGCGTGCTACGAGCTGGTGCTTTAGCCATAACTTACTCCCCGTTTACTTCTTAATTGGCTTACGAGGACCTTTACGGGTACGCGCATTAGTTTTAGTGCGCTGACCACGTAGAGGCAAGCTACGACGGTGGCGAATACCACGGAAGCAACCCAGGTCCATCAAACGTTTGATGCTCATAGAGACTTCACGGCGTAGGTCACCTTCAACGGTGAATTTAGCCACTTCGTCACGAAGCTTATCAATAGTAGCTTCGTCTAGCTCTTTGATTTTTGTATTTTCTGCAACACCAGCACCCGCACAAATGCTTTTCGCACGTGTGGGACCAACGCCATAGATCGCTTGGATAGCGATTACAGCATGCTTGTGCTCAGGAATGTTAATGCCAGCGATACGGGCCATTAACAGCACTCCTCTTGTTTATTTGTCGACGACCTAAAAAGCCCGATAGGATACTTACCCGTCGACTAAATTGCAAATTAAGGTTCAAAATACTTTTAAACAAAACTAGCAGAACCTGACAAGTATAATCCAGGTTCTGCTCACTTAGTCTTGCAAATATTCTGTTCCGCTTTGATTAGCCCTGACGCTGCTTATGCTTTGGGTCAGAACTGCAAATTACGCGCACAACACCGTTGCGCTTGATAACTTTACAGTTACGGCAAATCTTTTTTACTGATGCACGAACTTTCATTACATCTTTCCCCTTTCTATCAATATTAAGGGGCTAACTTATCGGCCGTAGCCTTTAAGGTTAGCTTTCTTCAGCACAGACTCATATTGACTAGACATCAAATGTGTCTGTACTTGTGCCATAAAGTCCATGATAACTACTACGATAATGAGAAGCGACGTACCACCGAAGTAGAACGGCACATTCCAAGCAATTAGCATGAATTCAGGCACTAAACAAATAAAGGTTATGTACAGTGCGCCAGCCAGTGTAAGGCGAGTCATTACCTTGTCAATGTATCGTGACGTTTGCTCACCCGGGCGGATGCCTGGGATGAACGCGCCAGACTTCTTCAAGTTATCTGCTGTATCACGCGGGTTGAAAACCAACGCCGTGTAGAAGAAGCAGAAGAAGATAATCGCAGCTGCGTATAACATCACGTACAGCGGTTGACCAGGAGATAGCATAAGCGCTACATCTTGCAACCACGCTGTTGATTCATTCTGTCCGAACCATCCTGCGATGGTACCCGGGAACAGAATAATGCTAGAAGCAAAGATTGGTGGAATTACACCAGCAATGTTGACTTTCAGCGGTAAATGGGTGCTTTGCGCAGCAAAAACCTGACGGCCTTGCTGACGTTTTGCGTAGTTTACCACAATTCTGCGCTGTCCGCGCTCTACAAATACAACTAGGTATGTAAGAGCAATAACAATTGCGCCAATCAACAGTAGGAACAACAAGTTAATGTCGCCCTGCCTTGCTTGTTCCGCAGTCTGACCTATCGCTGTTGGCAGACCGGCAACAATACCAGCAAAAATCAATATAGAGATACCGTTACCAATACCTCGTTCGGTAATTTGCTCACCTAACCACATAAGGAACATAGTTCCTGTGACTAGGCTCACTACTGCCGTAAAGTAGAATCCGAAGCCAGGGTTTATCACCAATCCATTAATCAGGTTAGGCAAACCAGTCGAAATTCCAATTGATTGGAAGATAGCCAATACAAGCGTTAGGTAACGCGTGTACTGACTAATTTTACGACGGCCTGCTTCGCCTTCTTTTTTAAGCTCCACCATCGGTGGGTGAACCACCGAGAGCAACTGCATGATAATGGATGCAGTAATGTATGGCATAATGCCCAAAGCCAGAACGGATGCACGCTCAAGCGCACCACCAGAGAACATGTTAAACATTTCTACAATGGTGCCTTTTTGTTGCTCGAACAAGTCAGCAAGTACAGCTGGATCGATGCCAGGGATAGGAACGTAAGAACCTAGTCTGAATACAACAATCGCACCAAGTACGAACAACAATCTTGCCTTAAGCTCACTCAAGCCGCTTTTAGCGCCTGAATCCAATCCTGGTTTAGCCATCTAGCTTATTCCTCTACTTTACCGCCAGCAGCTTCAATCGCTTCTTTAGCGCCTTTAGTAACCTTTAACCCGCTTACTGTAACAGCGCGTGAAACTTCACCGCTCTTAACAACTTTAACGAACTGGATTTCTTTCTTAACGATACCAGCTGCTTTTAAAGTCTCAAGAGATGCAGTATCACCATCAACCTTCGCGATTTCAGCAAGAGTTACTTGATCAGTAACAAAGCTCTTGCGTGAAGTGAAACCGAACTTAGGAAGACGACGCTGGATAGGCATCTGACCACCTTCGAATCCTGGCTTAACGCGGCCACCTGAACGGCTTTTTTGACCTTTGTGACCGTGGCCACTCGTTTTACCAAGACCTGAGCCGATACCACGACCAGAACGCTTACCAGTAGGCTTTGAACCTTCGGCTGGAGAAATTGTGTTTAAACGCATGTCTTACTCCTCCACTATCTCAACCATGTAATATACACGGTTGATCATGCCACGAACGGCTGGGGTATCTTCCAGTTCACGAACATGGTTGATTTTACGAAGGCCTAAACCTTTAAGCGTAGCTTTGTGCTTTGGCAGACGGCCAATTGCACTTTTAGTTTGCTTTATTTTAATCGTTGCCATGTCTGATTACCCCAAAATTTCTTCTACAGACAATCCACGCTTCGCAGCAACTTTCGCCGGGCTGTTCATTTCTGTCAGCGCGTTGATTGTTGCACGTACAACGTTGATTGGGTTTGTAGAGCCGTAACATTTTGAAAGTACGTTTTGTACGCCAGCTACTTCAAGTACTGCACGCATCGCACCACCGGCAATAATACCGGTACCTTCAGATGCTGGCTGCATGTAAACTTTAGAGCCAGAGTGACGACCTTTAATCGGGTGCTGTAACGTGTGACCGTTAAGGTCTACGTCAACCATGTTGCGACGTGCCTTTTCCATTGCTTTTTGGATTGCAGCAGGTACTTCACGTGCCTTACCGTAACCAAAACCAACGCGACCGTTACCGTCACCCACTACTGTCAATGCAGTGAAACTAAAGATACGACCACCTTTAACCACTTTAGATACGCGGTTTACGGCGATCAATTTCTCTAGAAATTCACCATTTTGAACGTCTTGTTTAGCCATTATAAACTCCTAGAACTGAAGACCAGCTTCGCGAGCTGCATCAGCTAATGCTTTAACGCGACCGTGGTATTGGAAACCACTGCGATCGAAAGCCACTGTTTTAATGCCTTTCTCAAGAGCGCGCTCTGCGATTGCTTTACCGACTACCGTCGCTGCTTCAGCGTTACCTGTAGACTTAAGACCTTTTGCAAGATCTTTCTCAACAGTTGAAGCCGCTGCCAACACTTCAGAACCGCATGGAGCGATTAGCTGAGCGTAGATGTGGCGAGGTGTACGGTTAACTACCAAGCGATGCGCGGCCAGTTCACGAATTTTTGCTCGTGCGCGAGTTGCGCGACGAATGCGAGCTGTTTTCTTATCCATCGTATCACCCACCTACTTTTTCTTAGCTTCTTTACGACGTACGTGTTCGTCAGCGTAACGTACACCTTTACCTTTGTAAGGCTCTGGTGGACGGTAACCGCGAATGTTCGCCGCAACCTGACCAACCACCTGCTTATCGGCGCCTTTAACGACGATTTCAGTTTGGCTAGGAGTTTCAACCGTAATGCCTTCAGGCATTTCGTATGCTACAGGGTGAGAGAAACCTAGTGTAAGGTTTAGTTTGTTACCTTGTGCTTGTGCACGGTAACCAACACCTAACAACTGAAGTTTTTTCTCAAAACCTTCTGAAACACCTTGAACCATTGCGTTAAGGATAGAGCGCGCAGTACCAGCCTGTGCCCAACCGTCAACAAAGCCTTCACGTGGAAGTGCTTTAAGTTGGTTCTCTTCCTGTGCAACTTCTACAGCGTCATTGAAAACGCGGGTCAAAGTGCCTTTACTACCTTTAACAGTAACTTCTTGACCAGAGATAGAAACTTCTACACCTGATACAACGTCTACTGGGGCTTTTGCTATACGTGACATTTCAACTCCTCCGTTATGCTACATAACCGATGATCTCACCGCCCATGCCAGCGTTACGCGCTGCACGGTCAGTCATCACACCTTTAGAAGTCGACACGATAGCTACGCCTAAACCACCCATAACCTTTGGAAGCTCATCTTTTTTCTTATAGATGCGCAGACCAGGACGGCTTACACGTTCGATAGTGTCAATTACTTGCTTGCCTTCGAAGTACTTAAGCGTAACTTCTAAAACAGGCTTAACGTCACCAGAAGCAGCGAAGTCAGTAATATAACCTTCAGCTTTCAATACTTCACAGATTGCAACGCGAAGTTTTGAAGAAGGCATAGTTACAGAAACTTTCTGTGCCATCTGGCCGTTACGGATGCGGGTAAACATATCCGCGATAGGATCTTGCATGCTCATTATCAGCTACTCCTTACCAGCTGGCTTTCTTAAGGCCAGGGACTTCACCGCGCATCGCTGCTTCGCGAAGCTTAATACGGCTAAGACCGAATTTGCGTAGGTAACCATGTGGACGACCAGTAACACGGCAACGGTTACGTTGACGAGACTTACTAGAGTCACGTGGCAGTTGTTGTAGCTTCAGAACAGCGTCCCAACGCTCATCTTCAGAAGCGTTAACATCGCTGATAATCGCTTTAAGTGCGGCGCGCTTTTCAGCATACTTAGCTACTAGCTTAGTACGCTTAGCTTCACGTGCCTTCATTGATTCTTTTGCCATAACCCTACACCCCTACTTTTTGAATGGGAAGTTAAACGCGTCCAGCAGAGCACGTGCTTCTTCATTTGTATTCGCACTGGTAGTGATAGTGATATCCATACCGCGAACCTTATCCACTTTATCGAAATCGATTTCAGGGAAAATGATTTGCTCACGCACGCCCATGCTGTAGTTACCACGTCCGTCGAATGATTTAGGATTCAAACCACGGAAGTCGCGAACACGTGGGATAGCGATTGAAATCAAACGCTCTAGGAATTCCCACATACGCTCGCCGCGTAGGGTTACTTTACAGCCAATCGGATAACCTTCACGGATTTTAAAACCCGCTACTGATTTTCTAGCAACTGTAACAACAGGCTTCTGACCGGCGATAGCCGTCATGTCAGCTTGAGCATTCTCAAGTACCTTTTTGTCAGCAACTGCTTCACCTAAACCCATGTTTAGAGTGATTTTTTCAATCCGAGGGACTTGCATGACGCTTTTGTATCCGAACTGCTTAGCAAGTTCAGCTACTACTGTTTCTTTATAGAAATCATGCAGTTTCGCCATCGTACTCTCCAATATAATTAAACAAGTTCGCCGTTAGACTTGAAGAAACGTACTTTCTTCTCATCTTCGAAACGGAAACCAACGCGATCTGCTTTGCCCGTTGCCGGGTTAACAATCGCAACATTAGAAACGTGAATAGAAGCTTCTTTCTCAACGATGCCACCAGCTACGCCCAATTGTGGGTTTGGCTTAGTGTGCTTCTTGACAAGATTTACACCTTCTACAATTACACGGTTATCAGCAATAAGCACTTTAAGGACTTTGCCTTGTTTGCCTTTGTCTTTACCCGCTAATACGACTACTTCATCATCACGACGAATTTTATTAGCCATTATCGTGACTCCTTATAGTACCTCTGGGGCCAATGAGATGATTTTCATGAAGTTTTCACTTCTCAACTCACGGGTAACCGGGCCAAAGATACGCGTACCAATTGGTTGCTTGTTTGCATTAAGCATAACAGCCGCGTTACCGTCAAAACGGATGGTAGAACCATCTGCACGACGAACGCCTTTTCTAGTACGCACCACCACTGCGTTCAGTACGTCACCTTTTTTAACTTTACCGCGAGGAATTGCTTCCTTAACAGTAACTTTGATGATGTCACCGATACCTGCATAACGGCGATGCGAGCCACCAAGAACCTTAATACACTGAACCCTGCGAGCGCCGCTGTTATCTGCAACGTCCAGGTTAGTTTGCATTTGGATCATGTTAGTGCTCCGCTCTTAAATTAAGACTCTCCCGAGTCGTTAGTGCTGCTAAAAAACAACTGGATATCGTTGCTTTTATGTACATACCCCCATAAAAAGGGCGCGAAATAATAACAGAAAACTTTTCGAAGTGATAGCGGTAAATTGAATTATTTTTAAACTATGTGGGCAATAAAAAAGCCCCGACTAAAAGCCGGGGCTGATAACCACGTCATAGGTTATCAAGCAGGATCTTTTAGGCGATTTTCATTGCTAACAAGCTGCTTACTCAAATGCTTATAAATACATTCTTTCAACCGACTTACACCAACAGGTTTTGATATGAAGTCGTCCATGCCCGATTTCAAGCATTTTTCTTTGTCACCAGTTAATGCGTTGGCGGTTAACGCTATAATGGGGACGTCGCGAGTCTCTTCTCCCATTGCTCTTATATGTCGCGTCGCCTCCAGCCCGTCCATAACAGGCATATGACAGTCCATTAAAATAATAGCGTAGGGCGAATTTTCTTTTAAAGAAGCTTTAACTTTATTTACCGCCTCTTCGCCGTTTTCGGCTAAGTCGGCAGATAGCCCCACCTCTTTTAGCTGCTCTTTAATTACCAGCTGGTTTATTTCATTGTCTTCTACGATTAGTGCTTTAAATGCACTCAACTCTTTTCTTGAAGGAATGTAGACAGGGTCAAAACCACAAGCTTTTTCAGCGACCGCCCCCGCATTTGCATTGTCTAGCATTAAACTAACAATGAATCGCGACCCCACACCAATTTCGCTGCTAACTTCTATCTTGCCGTCATAGTGCTTAACAATCTGACTAACAATTGCTAAACCTAAGCCTGTGCCACCGTATCTACGCTGTATTGAACTCTCCGCTTGAACAAACGGCGAAAAGATTAACTGTTGTTGTTGCTTGCTGATGCCAACACCTGTGTCAGTAACAATTAATTTAACTTTAAACCGCCCTTTACCATACGGTGTACATTGAGTATCTACCGTTACCTTACCCTCTTTCGTAAATTTAATCGCATTGTTCAATAAATTGATAAAGATTTGTCCAATTCTTAGTTTGTCCGCAATAAACGTCTTTCCTTCAATTCCCTTTGTGCTCACGAAAAGTTCGAGACCTTTTTCTAGAGCCAGCCTACTAAACATAGGCACTTGCTCTTCTATTGTGTCAGCAAGGTTGGTAGGTGATTCTTCAAAAGACATATCGCCAGAGTCTATTTTAGAGAAATCGAGGATATCGTTAACAATGTTGAGCAATGACTCAGCGCTTCGCATTGCAATACTCGCATGCTCGAACTGCTTGGAGTTAAGAGATGTACTCATCAGTGCCTCAAGCATGCCTTGCACGCCATGAATAGGCGTTCTAATCTCATGGCTCATATTGGCGAGAAATTCACTTCGTGCCTTCAAGGCACTTTCTGCCAAATCGGTTTTTTGTTGTAACACGGCTTTATCTAAGTACAGCTGCGTAATATCAACGGTGGCACCAATGACCTTAACGCAACGGTCATTTTCCATCACGGGATGAGCTCTACTTTGTAACCAACGGGTTTCTCCTGCATCGGTGCGAACTTCCAGTTCATAGGAAAAGTCTTCACCCGTTTTAATTATTTGATTAAATCGTTCTACATAGGCGGCGCGCTGTTCGTCATCTACGATGAATCTGATCACGTCTTCTGGCTTAACCACCTTTTCCCCGTGTATATGCAACATGCGCTTTAAGGCACCTGACCAAATTAATGCTCCGGTATCTAAGTTCAGCTCCCATGTACCCACTCCAGCTAGATTGGTTACCTGGTGCAGTAATGAATTTCTTTCTTCTAATATCGCTTTTTGCGCATTGAGATTATTTATCGCTTGTTGTCGCTCTAACTCGTTGCCGATCCAGGAAGCGACCAACAGTAGATAATCCATTTCTAAGGGCGTGAAAGGCGCCTCTCGTGGCTTGAGAGATGAGAAGTTGACTGTTCCGAAGAATTCACCATGCACTCTTACTGGGGAAGCGAGGTAGCTTTTCAACGTATATTTTTCAAAGCATGGATGGGACGCCCCCGGTGATGTGTTTATATTGTGATACGCCACCACAGCATCATTTTTAACGACATCTGCACAATAGGTATCAGGCAGTGCAAATGTGGCTTCTAGTGATATGTCATTGTCAGGTGTAACAACACTAAGAACACGGTAACTATCGCCCTGAACATTACTTACAATCCCTGTTTCCAACCCGAGTATCTCCGTGCCTATGCTTAGCAAGCTCTCGAGCTTTTTATCAAATGGAAGAGCTTTATCATTTGATATGGTTTGTAAATCTTTAATGATACTCATGAGGATTTTCGGCCTCCCAGACAGCAAGTAAAAAGGCCAACGTTATTAACGTTGACCTTTTAAACTTAAGTGAAATATTCGCAGATGGAAGTTTTCACTCTTATCAATTAGTCTAATAGATAGACTAAGCGATTAATAAAGCACATTAATTTCATAACCTGTTGGTGTATCTGCCGGTTCAACCGTAACTATGTAGTTTTCTTCCTCTGTAAAACCGAATAACGCCGTTCTATCAAGCAGCACTTGTTCCTCGTTATCATCTTCGTATACGGCTATCACTTCATAGTAATCCGAAGGCAATACTTCACTGGTACTTTCAGCAAATTCTAGGTTCTGCACATCGTACTCTGCGGTATCGATAGTTTCGTCATTTCTAACTAAATAGAAGTCCACATCATCGAAATCACTAACCAGGTTAATGAAGTTAACCGTTTTATCGTAGGCCTGAGGCAAACCGCTTTCCACGAAGGTCGCGGCACCAAGTTTATTGTTGGTGTTGTATATGAGAATAGCCTTGCTCTCGCCCTGATTAAGCGTAATTAGCTTGTTGCTTAGTGACGTCACTGTTCCTGATGGGTCCGTTACCGTTACGCGATAATCGCCATAGCGGATAGTGCTGAATTGCGATAATTCACCGGCAGCGAGGGTAAAACTTACGTCTTCTTCGTTAGTATTTCCGCCAAAGGTAACCTGAAGTTCTGCGTCAAGGTTGGTTGAGTTATAAATACGATATTGAGAATCTGCTTCCACATCGGTAAGCGCCGTTACTGAAGAGGAGTTTAAGATTGTGTCTACCACCAGCCCATCTTGGATTGCCCCACTTACGTCACGAAGTGTCATCAAGTATTCAGTTTCGTACACAAAATCGATAGTTTGTGACTCGAACACAACTTCGTCACTTCCAGGTTCGGTCAGGTAAATGGTGTACTCACCTTCATCGAAATAGTCACTGTCGTCATCCGCGTCCCAGTAATCAAATTCAATCATGTCTCCTGTTGTAACCGTGCCAAGGAAGTTGGCTGCTTCAAACGGGTCGCCAGACTCACTCATGTAGAAATCATAAGAAGATTCATCTACTGCTACCGACAAAGCGAATAGGCGGAAGTGATCTTCCAATGTTTCGCGCTTATAAGCATAGGTGGTAAACACGGGGTTACTAAAGTCACCACTCATAACAACAATGGTCTTATAACCGGTTTTTAAGTTAACGGTAATCTCGTCAATAAATACTTCTTGGTCGTCTGAATCAGTTCGAATGAACTCGAGTTCTAATTCTCCATCATCCATAGAGTACATTGACGTAGTGTCACCAAATTGAGCAGAGCCAAAGCTATCGCCATCAACTTCGCGCATTTCTACGTTGGCCCCGTTAGGTGAAGCGTTGTAAAACTGTATGTAAGCATATGAATA
The DNA here is from genome assembly GCF_013113925.1 of Alteromonas sp. 07-89-2. NCBI lineage: Bacteria > Pseudomonadati > Pseudomonadota > Gammaproteobacteria > Alteromonadales > Alteromonadaceae > Alteromonas > Alteromonas sp. 07-89-2. Next base: position 62,553 of record NZ_VTYM01000005.1, read on the forward strand.
GTCTGAGCTACTGCTGTCTGAGCCACCACATGCGGTGAGCCCAAGCAGTGCAATAAGCCCTATTACTATTGCTCGAAACCCTGTTCCTTTAAGCAAAGATTGAGAGGTCAATTGCATAAATTGAATGTCCTTTGACGTTGTTTTTAGTTGGATAAAGCCTGCACTTAAGCTATTAGGCACATGTACAGTGTGCTGTCTTGGCACGCACAATACAGCGATATGGCTACGTGAATAGCGCTTAGTTCAGGGCTTTACGCCATCTTTGCAAAGCTGACCTTTCTTTATAGAAAATTGACATTCAAGGGAAGAAACGAAGCGGGTATAAATTGCTGCTGTGCGGTTGGCATAATCACGTTGGAGTACGTTTACTTGTTGATTGCATTACACTCTCCAAAATGAGTTTGAAACGTGCAACGTTATTTAGGATGGGTCACGGAAATAAAAAAAGCCTGCTTACGCAGGCTTTGACAATGTCTAAAGACGGGAGAACTTATTCATACGAATAAGACAATGTCACACCGCTGTAGGTCGAATATGCACGAATACCAATGTGCCATGTACCTGCCGCTGGCGCGTCAAATGTACATACTTCGTTGTTGCCATTTTGATAAGGGCGACAATCGTAGCTATTAGTCTGAGGTTGAGATCCAAACTTCACATAAAGGTCTGCGTCGCCTGAGCCACCCGCAGTACTGATGGTCATTTGCGTTACGCCCTCTGGAATAGTCCATGTGTAACGATCCCAGCTACCCCGAGAACCTGAAAGACCAGTTAGCTGACCTGATACTGGCTCTACGCCTGGCTCAGAACCGCCACCGCCACCAGTGCCACCACCCGCACATCCGTTGGTGTTAAGGTAGTTGTAAGCATCAGCCAGCTGCATTAAACCGTAGCCATAGAAGTTATCGCGACCTGCGCTACCTTTATCTTTAGCCGTTGCGTTAAGTGCACTACGAATTTGGTTATTTGAACACTGCGGGAAGTAGCTCCAGACCAGCGCTGCACCACCAGCAACGTGCGGAGTAGCCATTGAGGTACCGCTTAGCGATGCATAGGTGTTAGTCGGATAAGTAGACTGAACTGCACTACCTGGCGCCGCAATTTCAACTTGATCGTTGTACTGGCTGTAGCTTGCACGGTTTTCGCTTGAATCTACCGCTGCTACCGACATTACCGCATCGTATGAAGCTGGGTAGGATTTGGCGCTGTTACCGTCGTTACCAGCCGCCGCAACTAACAACATGCCTGCATCAGTGAAGCTTTGCATTGCATTACGCTCGGTGGTAGATGAACTGCCGCCACCTAAGCTCATGTTAACTACGTTTGAACCGGCGTCCTGACACTGCGTGATAGCATCGATAAGGTCAGACGCATAAGTCCACTGGCCGCTGTCGTTAAAGATTTTAACGATATGCATGTTCACACCGGGATATACACCAACAACCCCTTCGTTGTTATCGTATGCCGCAATAGTACCCGCTACGTGAGTACCGTGGCCGTTACCATCGTTATACCAGTTACCCACAGCGCTGTTGTTCGCTTGACCGGTAACGCCGTCGTTTGTGCCAGGCAGATCTGGGTGACCTAGGTTGTAACCAGTATCAATGATACATACTTTGCGAGCCGTGGTATCTGACTGTGCAAACTGATTCGCCTGAACCATGGTGTAGCCGTAAGGTGTAGTTTGCGCCATAGGCTTACGACGAACATCCACCTCGATGCTTTCTACGTTAGGGTTTTTGCGAAGTTTGTTTAGTGCAGACTTGCTCATGGTAGCGGCAACCATTTTGTGCTTTTTAAGCTCTTTCTTGATTGCACCGCCGGCTTTAATAACTTCAGATTTAGCAGATGCGATATCGAAAGGCTTTTTACCTTTTGAGTTAGCACTTGCGATTTGACCTTTCCCTTTCAATGCACTCACTTCAACCGTTTCAGTGGTCATCTCATCTTTAAATTTGATGATATAACGCTCTTGGTCAGCAGTAACAAGACGATCGACAGTCAATCGCTTACCTAGTGCTTGTTTAAGGGTTTGAGGTTTTTCTTCAACTTTAACCAGGCCTTCGCCCGCTGCCATTGCAGAATTACCCATTAAGCCAAGTGATACAGCTAGAGCAGCTGCTGTTAGACATGTGTGTTTCTTATTTAATTTTGAGTTCAAAATTTATTTCCTGTTTTATCTGTCTTATTAACTTCAACACTGTTTTATTCCGTGCTTTTGAAGCTATTTGTTATTAAGTGACATACAGGTATAACCATTACCTCATACGAAAAGCTCATCCATGACAACCGACGCAACTGCGTTGCAACGACCTACCCGTTTGTCAGGTATATAGACAAATGGTATTACCAAATTATCTACAAAGCTCATATTAGGCGGCGAATCAGGCAGTTGAGTATATTGCCCTAACCCTGGTGAGCATTTTTAATACCTTTAAAAATGCACAAAAAAGCAACACAACTTACGAAAGCCGCGCACAATGTATGCTATGAGCCAATTCATGGTAGGAATAAAAAACTATAATTAACATTAATTTTACAAACTCAAATGTAACAAAATATTAAGCGCTTTATAGCAATGCTTAAAAATAAAAAAGCGCGTACTAAATAGCACACGCTTTTTTAAAAACTAACTAGGGTTTACACGCTTAGCGCATCAACCCGAACAATATGAAATTACAAACTTCGTTGTCTCACAATCTCGTATAGGCAAACACCCGTAGCTACCGACACGTTCAAACTTGTCACGCTGCCAGCCATAGGAAGCTTCACCAACTCATCACACGTTTCTTTAGTAAGCCTACGCATGCCTTTACCTTCAGCCCCCATAACTAGCGCTGTTGGGCCTTTTAGATCTACATCGTAAAGGGTTTTGTCGGTTTCACCCGCGGTGCCTACAATCCATAGCCCTTTATCTTGAAGGTGCTTCAAGGTTCTGGCCAGGTTCGTGATTTGAATAAGTGGAACCACTTCAGCGGCACCACAGGCCACCTTTCTTACTGTGCCGTTTAAGCTTGCTGATTTATCCTTCGGTACTACTACCGCGTGCACCCCTGCTCCATCGGCAGTACGCAAGCACGCACCTAGATTATGCGGGTCGGTTACACCGTCTAATACCAAAATTAAAGGCTGCGCTTCGCTTTCTAAAATTTTGTCCAAATCGGCTTCATCTAGCACGCGTGCGGGTTTTGCTCTTGCTACCACGCCTTGGTGTTGTTCGCCGCTCACTTTGTCATCTAGCGCCTTGCGCTGACAAAACTGAACTGAAATACCGAAACGACGGGCTTGGTTAACAATGTTAGTTAGGCGCTCGTCATTGCGACCTTTTAACACTAACACTTCCATTACACGCTCGGGCTCTTTTTCAAGTACCGACTGCATGGCATGTAAACCGTATAACCATTCTTGCTGCGCCATTTAACGCTTACCTCTTTTATTCAATGACAGTGTTTTGCCGCTGCTACCGCCTTTTGCGCTGCCGCGACTTGACGATTTTCCACCGCTACGACTAGACGAGCTTGAGCCGCCTTTACCTTTGCTCCCTTTCTTGTCAGATCGCGAGCCTTTGCCTGTGCTTGGTTTGTTATCAAAGCGTGCAGGTTTGTCTGAAGCCTTTTTGGCAGACCTCACCTTTACCTTCTTACCCTTAGTGCCGCGCAGCATAGACTTATCGAGTAATAAATCAATCTTTCTTTCATCCAGATTTACTGCCGCTACAGTCACTTCTACCGTATCGCCAAGTCTAAACTGGCGATGACCCGACTCACCGACCAACGCTTGTTTAACGTCGTCATAGTGATAATAGTCATCATCTAGGGATGTTATATGCACTAAACCGTCGATGTGGTATTCGGTAAGACGTATAAATAAGCCAAAGTTTGTCACCGAGCTGACTACACCTTCAAAAGTATCGCCGACGTGGTCGAGCATAAACTCGCACTTAAGCCAGTCTGCCACGTCACGGGTTGCGTCGTCCGCGCGACGTTCTGTCATAGAACACTGTTCGCCTAACTGTTCAATTTCTTCAACGGTGTAATTTTTCGCGCCACTTACCGCTTTTTTGCCTTGCTGTTTGGCAATAATGCCTTTCAATGCACGGTGCACCACTAAGTCTGGATAACGACGTATCGGTGACGTGAAGTGCGCATAGGCTTCTAGCGCCAAACCAAAGTGACCTACGTTGTCACCATCGTACACCGCTTGTTTCATGGAGCGCAGCAGCATGGTTTGAATAAGCTCTTCGTCTACTCGACCGCGAGTTTTAAGCACCACATCGGTAAATGCGGCTGGCTCAGCATCTTCAACAATGCGATGAGGAATGCCAATCTCACTTAAGTAGCTGGTAAATGCAGTAAGCCTGTCGGCGTCTGGTTTGTCGTGCACACGATATAGCGCTGGCGCTTCATGCTTTTCTAACATCAACGCCGCACTCACGTTTGCCATGATCATGCACTCTTCAATAAGCTTATGCGCATCGTTACGCACCAGCGGCACAATATTTTCAATCTTGCGCTGGGCGTTGAATACGAACTTCACTTCTTGGGTTTCAAACTCAATGGCTCCGCGCTTGGCACGGGCTTTTTTAAGCGCACGGTACAAGTCGTGAAGATTGCGTAGATGAGGTACATGAGGCTCGTAACGCTGATGAAGTTCTTTATCGCCCTGCAGAATATTCCACACTTTGGTGTAGGTTAAACGGGCGTGCGAGTTCATTACCGCTTCGTAAAACTGGAATTCTTCTAGTTTACCATTTGCACTGATGGTCATTTCACACACCATACATAGGCGGTCGACTTCAGGGTTTAGTGAACACAAGCCGTTTGACAGTACTTCTGGCAACATAGGAATTACTTGGTCAGGGAAATAGACCGAGTTACCGCGCTGCTGTGCTTCATCATCAAGAGCGGAGCCTGTTCTTACATAGTGACTTACATCGGCAATGGCTACCCATAGCTGCCAGCCACCATCGTCGAGCGGTTCGCAATATACCGCGTCGTCGAAGTCGCGGGCGTCTTCACCGTCAATGGTAACAAGCGGAAGCTGGCGCAAGTCTATGCGACCTTCTTTGGCTTCTTCGGGCACTTGGTCAGTTAGCTTTTCCACTTGCTTGGTTACGCCTTTAGGCCACTGATGTGGAATATCAAACGTACGAAGCGCCATTTCTATTTCCATACCTGGTGCCATGTGCTCGCCAAGTACTTCAACAATTTTACCCACCGGGCTCATTTTACGGCGCGGACGCTGGGTAAGCTCTACCACGACCACTTGCCCCATTCGGGCACCGTGCGTGCTTTCTGGTGGAATGACAATTTCGTGCTGCAAACGGCTGTCATCTGGCACGACCATGCCAAAACCTTGTTCAACAAAGTAGCGTCCAACAATAGGCTCGCTGCGAGGCTCAATGACTTGTGTTACAAATGCTTCTTTTCTTCCTCGGCGATCGGTACCACTGATACGCGCTTCTACCACATCATCGTGAAGGAACAGATTCATTTGCCCTGCACTGATAAATAAGTCACCGCTTTTGTCTTCAGGACGCAAGAAGCCGTAACCGTCACGGTGACCAATAATTCGGCCTTGAATGAGCTCTTCACGGTTTTGAAGTATGTATTTTTTCTGTTTGGTGAATTGTACCTGCCCTTCGCGCTCCATAGCACGCAGTCGGCGCTGAATTCCAATTCGCGCTTCTTCGTCGAAGGCGTTCACCAAGTTGCAGATATCAAGAAACGACAACGGCTTGTCGTGTTCTTTTAATAAGCTCATCAAATATTCGCGGCTGGCTACCGGATTTTCGTACTTCTCTTTCTCGCGCTGATAATGCGGATCATCACTCATGTATTTTAAATTTACCTTTCGTATTTTGTTCACAATGTTTTCGTTCGTGGCTTAGTTACTCAAAGCGCTATAGAAAACTTGGATATGATTTCTTAGACACACAAACCATATTTGGTTCATGTGGTTATTTGCTGCACAGTATAACAGTATTTGCGGTAAAACATTGACTGTTATTACGGAATCTCAACCTGACATCTGTATGTCACAAACACTCAGTATAAAAATGGGTTTTCGTTTTTGTTGCATGTGCGTTCAACAAAACAACCACATAACGAATTACCTTACGAACTTTATAAAGAGCAGGCATATGGATAGAAGATCGTTTATAAAGCTGTCGTCATTCGCAGGCGCGAGCGTGGCAGTGTCTACAGGGCTAGCAGGCTGTACTGTTAGCGCTTCAGCAAACAGCCAACCGCAAACCAACGCTACCTTTACCCATGGTGTGGCGAGTGGAGACCCATTAAAAGACGCCGTGATTATTTGGACGCGCGCCGTGCCCACTGCAAATTTGGGCTCAAGTACGGGCTCAAAGTCAGGTTTAGCCAAGGCCGATATTTTATGGGAAATGGCAAGCGATGCTGATTTTGCCAATGTGATAAGTAGCGGTATTGTTGAAGCCAAAGCAATTCATGATTTTACCGTAAAAGTGGACGTAGCAGGTCTTAGTCCAGCTCGTCGTTATTTTTACCGCTTCAAAAGCGCTAATAATACAAGTCCTGTGGGAGAAACCCGTACGCTACCTGAAGTCGATGTGTCTAACGTCACGTTCGGCATATTTTCTTGTTCCAACTACCCCGCTGGCTTTTTCACGCCTTACATGGAAGCAGCGAAAGACGACAACATCGACTATGTATTACACCTTGGTGACTACATTTATGAGTACGATGGCGAAGGTTACGCAACTGAGCACGCCAAGGAAATTGGCAGGACCTATGCGCCTGATAACGACACCGAGCTTTACACTCTCACTGACTATCGCAACCGCTATGCGCTGTATCGTACGGATGAAGGCTTGCTGTCGTTACATCAAAATAAGCCGTTTATTGTTGTGTGGGATGACCATGAAATTACTAATGACACCTATAAAGATGGTGCCGAAAATCACCAAGCCGATGAAGGCGATTTTTATGAACGCCGCGCTGCGGCCGTACAAGCCTACTATGAGTGGCTACCTATACGCCCGCCGTTTGGCACTGAGCGTTTAGAGATTTATCGTCAGTTTACCTTTGGTAAGCTTCTTGACTTATACATGCTCGACACCCGCGTTCTTGCCCGCGACAAACAGCTTGAATACGCCAACTATCGCGATGCTGAAACTAATGCGTTTGACCAAGCACGCTTTATGAAAGACATCGGCAACCCGAACCGCGGTTTACTCGGTGAAACCCAACGCAACTGGCTACATTCGTCTATGCGGCAAAGCCAGGCTAAATGGCAGGTGTTAGGGCAACAGCTATTAATAGGCCGCATGCTTTTCCCTGTATCTATTTTTAACGGCGTTGAACGCAAAGCAATACCTGATCATGTACATAGGCTCGCGAATATCAAACGCAAACAAAAGCAAGGTGGTGCACTTAGTGAGCAAGAGCTTGCGCTTATCAATACCGTAATGCCTTACAACTTAGACGCATGGGATGGCTATCCTGTTGAGCGGGAACAGGTGCTGATGCAGCTTAAGTCCATCGGCAAGCCAGTTATTGCCCTTGCAGGTGATACACATAACGCTTGGCATAATAAATTAACCCTTAAAGACGGCACGGAGGTGGGAGTTGAACTTGCCACACCAGGCGTGACGTCACCCGGTATGGAACATTACCTAAGCATGGGGGATGAAAAAGCTAAAACCCTTGCAGACGACCTACCGCTTCTTATAGAAGATTTGCAGTACTGTAACCTCCACCAGCGTGGCTTTATGACATTGACCGTCAGCGAAGGCAGCGCAAAAGCCACGTGGCACTATGTGGATGCAATTTTAACCAAAGCTGGCAAAGTGGTTAATACGCATAGCTATGAGATAAACGCTTGATAAAGGCTATATATTAAGACGGAATAAGCCGCATGCTTGCGGCTTTACTTTATGAAGTCATTTTTTAATTAAATAGGTAAACGCGCTTAATTGAATGCAGCGCGTTTACTCCTTGCCAAGCTTAAAACTCGTAATAAACACGCACACCAGCAATGCGTGGCATCCCGCGTACGAAGGTAGGAATACCTAAACCGCCGCCTGTATTACCTGCATCAATTAAGAACTCTTTATCAAACAGGTTGTTCACGTAAAACTCGTAGGCAAACTTGCTGTTGTCTTGAAGCAGCTTCACCGATACATCAGTCAGTGAGTAAGTATCTTGAGAAAGACCAGGGTAATTGCTGCTTTCAAAAAACACTTCTGACTGGAAACTGGTAAGCCAGTTAACATCAATGTCAAAACTGTCCATATTGAATACTTTGTTGATGTTTATCGCGCCGCTAACTTCTGGCGCTAAGCGGAACTTATTGCCACCGTATTGGAACTCAGATCCATCAGCAGTATTGTCTGCAAATTCAGCATCAAGGAAACCAAGGCTTGCTGTTAGCGTCAGCGTCTCGCTGTAGTTATAGGTCGTCATGCCTTCAATACCCGACATGGTCGAGTCGCCTACCGTTACAGTAATAGACTGTAAGGTTTCTGCGTCGGTAAAGCTTTGCTGATAATCGCTGTATTCGTAGGTGAATATGGCACCTGAGAACAGGAAGTTCGAGCTTTGGTATTTAATACCTAAATCGTAACTGTCTACTATTTCAGGTTTAGTCACATTAACACCACCCGCGTTAGCATCCACAACTGGTGAACGTCGTCCCCTGGCGTAGTTCGCGTATACGTTCCAGTTGTTATTAACATCATAGCTTACGGCAAAGCGCGGCAGGGTATCGTCAAAATCGCGCTCGGCATCGAACGTAAATGCACCATCTGCAGTAGTATAAGTATTACGGGTATAACGTGTTTCGTCGATATAGCGCACGCCAGCAGTAATGTTGATGTCGTCGGTAACAAAATACGACACCTCAGCAACATAAGACGCTATATCAAGTTCAGCTTCAAATATAAACGGCCCTTGTATCATAATAGGCGGCAGTGCAGGGTTAGAAATAGGAGAGCCATCTTCATTAAACAGTTGCGACACTAACATCGCACGCAGTGCTTCTATTTCTTCTAACGATGCGCCGGTAGCGATATTCTGATTTAGCGGAATGTTTGAGGTGGCCTCAAGCTGTGCTTTTACCGCATCGAAGGTACCACGTACAAATGGGTCGACCATTACATAATAGGGCAAAATAGAATCGTCTTGAGTAATAGACGCACCTACAAACGCGGCCAATTTATCACCCGAGTCATACACTAAACGCATTGACGCACCTTTAAGCGTAGCGTCGTTATCGAAATAGGCATCTTGAATACGCAAAGCAGAACCGTCGGCGTCAAATCCCTCGCTTACCTCTACATCTTTATAGTATGCGTCGGCATGCAGACTGAGCATTTGGTTGAAATCGTAGTTTACGGTTAAGTCATAAGCTTGAAGCGTTCGTTCAATGCCTAGCTCACTGCCTAAACTAAATTCGGCATCAGTAAAAGGGCTAGTATCTCCGCCATTGGGGGCGATAGAGCCTGACTTGAAGGCAATGCCCGGCTGGTCGTTATACTCCATGGCTGCGCGCGCAATGATTTCAAGCTGATCGTAATTCGCTCGCCATGTTGCACGTAGTGCTTGTACTGAAACACCCTGAAGATCTTCGCTGTTGCAAGGCACTTCTTCACCAAGATGGTTGTACATATTTGCATTACCGTAATAGGAGTCAGCGCTACAGGCATTGTTTTCTACAATGCCGTCCATTTCGCGATAAAGACCTGCTATACGAAAACTGTGGTTATCGTTAATAGGCTGGTTATACATGAATTCAACTTCTTGGCCTTGCTCTGAGTTATAGCCAACCTGTACCTTGCCTTCTTGTTCGAAGGTGGGAAGATTAGAATGAATACTCACCGCACCATTGGCTGCCGCCACACCAAACAAGGTTGGCTGGGGGCCTTTTAAAACCTCTACGCGCGCAATATCAAAAAGCGCGACGCTGGCTACCGTCTTTTTACTGATATCAAAGCCATCTTGATATACAGAGATGCGAGGCGTTGCCGACACCGAAGATACGTCGTCAGTCACGCCTCGAATATTAAAGGACGGTAAGCTTACAGCCTGCTCTTGAATTTGAACGTTAGGTAAAATACGAGAAAGCTCATCAAGTTCCATGATATTGGTGCGCTCTAAGAACTCGCTACCTATTACATCCATAGTAACAGGCACATCCATAACGGACTGCTCACGCATTTGTGCGGTTACCGTAATCTCTTCTATATAGTTATGTTCGTTTTCTGTGTCGGGCGCTACTTCTTGTGCAATTGCGGCGCTTGATAGTGCAAATGCAATTGTTGTGGCAAGCAGAGAGCGTGGATAAACCGTTCGAGGGTACAGAGGACGCATCAAGTCATTCCTTTTGTGTGCTTATTGGGTGTTTTATGTATTTTTTAAACATTTCGCCGATAGATTGGCGACATTGCCTAGTGTTTAGAAATATCAAAGCCCAAAAATGTAGAATGCTTTTGAGACGGTTCGATGAACTATCCGTGACATGTCGGAGGCAATTTTATGACAAGTATTCTGTGCCCCGCTATAAAACCAAACAGAACTCAATTCTGTACAACAAAGTTGTGCAACCTCTATGCACAAAAGAACAATGTCAGTACAATATTTAAGTAGGATAGAAAGAACTTTTAAATAAAAAGCGAAACGGAGACTGCAATGAAAAAATTAATGATGGCTACTGCTATTGGCGCCGCGACCTTATTAAGTGCATGTAGTGCAGAGCACGGCACCACTCAGTGTACTACTGCGCCGGAAGCTGAATGGCAAAACCAAGATGCGTTTCAGGCTCAGCTGTTAGCGCAAGGCTACAAAATCAACGAATTTAAAGTGACAGGCGGTAACTGCTACGAAATCTACGGCTTCGATAAAGAAGAGAACAAAGTAGAGATTTACTTTAACCCTGTTGATGGCAGCATTGTTAAAAAAGAAATGCACTAAATTCTGTTTAGCAAACGGTTCATCGAACGCTTGCTTTAAAACTTGATAAAAACGCTGCAAACTATTGCAGCGTTTTTGTTTTACCCTGAGAAAGTCACGTAATGCACAAAGCTAAAGACACGGGTTCAGATATTTATGTTTGGGATTGGGTAGTGCGCGTATGCCACTGGGGCATTGTTGCAAGTTTTATCACCAACTACTTTATTGTAGAGCCAGGCCGGCTTTTTCATGAAATCGCGGGCTATGTGGGCGTAGCGCTTATATCTATACGCGTTGCTTGGGGCTTACGTTCAGCTAATCCCAACAAGAAGGGCTCCGCAGATTACGCTAGCTTCTCCACTATTTCGCTAAGCAAGCAGGCCTTTAGAGAACATCTTCAGCACTTAAAGCATAAACAAATCCCACGTACTCATGGCCACAATCCTTTTGGCTGGCTTATGGTGATGGCAGTTATTGCCCTTTTGCTTGGGTTAGGTATTACCGGTTTTATGATGGAAGAAATAGACGCACTGTTTGGAAATAGCACGCTGGAATGGATACACAGTATTATGGCTGATGTATTGTACGGCTGTGTGTTGGTGCATATTGCTTCCGTGTTTGCTGTACAACGTATGGGTAATATTCAGTTAGTTCGCCCTATGCTTACTGGCTGGCGTAAGCGTTAAGCCTACGTAAAGACATAGATGTGCTACGGACATAAATACACTTTTGCCGAAGCTGGCTTGTTGTGTTTGCCAGCCTTTCTGCCCTTAAGATTTTAGTTGCCTGCAGGTGTTCGTTATCACCTCGCCACTTGTGGCTTTTAACTATCCAAAGGCCGCTTTGCCTCTCGCACGGCTTTCGGGTGCATTAATTTTTCTAAGCGAGCGAGGTAAGACGCAATTTGCTGATGCTGCTTTTTATCGTTGGTCACCGAGTTATAAAGCCAGTGGTATGCGTCTTCATAATCGTAAGGACTGCCATAACCGTCCAAAAACAACTCAACCAAGTGAATTTGCGCTTTTAGGTTTTTAAGCGCAGCGGCTTCTCGTAAATACACCACGGCGCGAGATTTATCCTGCTGTACGAGTGTGCCTTTGGCATAGTAACGCCCAAGTTGCTCTAGTGCTGCTGGCAAACCTTGATTCGCGGCATCTTCCATGTAGCCAATACCACGGGCAGGTTCAGCGTCTACGCACACGCCCCATGCCAGCATATCTCCCCATAAAAACTGGTAGGCCGGTACTTTCAACACGTTTGCACGCGCTTCAATGTCTTGCACTAATTGGCATCGATCAGCCACGACTTTGTCTAAATGCGTATTGGCATTAATCATATCGATTAAGGCATCTTGGCTGTAAAGCTGAACTGCGCGAAGCTCTTCAATCGTTTCCCCTTCAAGAGCATGAGCGCAAAAACCCGTGACAGTCGCGCAGATAAATAAGGCTGTGTGTAGAATACGTTTCATAGCAAAAGAGTATGTGTTGATTACAATGTCTTAGTTAAGGTATCGACTAATTATAGATTATCTTAACCAAGACATGCTTTTCTTTACGAATGGACACATGAGCGTTTGCGGCCAGCTAATATCTGCTTTCAACTTTATGCTGACCACATGCATTTAACCGTACGCCAGCATCTTGCTTTTAGTGGCTACTTTTTCGTGGGCACATGGCCGATTGGATATGGCGGGCGTGATCGGCTAGGTCAATACCTAAATCAGTTAGGTAACCACCGTCTGGCTGGGTAATTAGGCCTTTGGAGTATAGCCTAGATGCTGCGTTCACCATGCTTTGGCTGGCATCGTGATGAATTTTTAAACCTTGAAGTAGGCTGTCTGTTGGAAACTTCAGTAACAAATTTAATTCGTCTAACATGTCCTGATCGAATGAACTCATGTAACCACCTTAGGCAAAAGGGTTAGTAGGGATTTAGCACGCTGGCCACTGTAAAACACCTCAGCAAAGCACTATGTTAACAACCTATACCGAAGCGCACACACCAAAGCACTATTAGCCCTAGATTTGTTAATATTTTTAACGCTTTCTTATATCACACCCAAATGGCACCTCTGTAAAGCGTAATTTATCTGTAAAACGTTTAATCGTGTAAACACAGCGCTTACTGATCGGACTTTGGCGCTAAATAGTATATTCTTGCCTTAAATTGAGTTTGTGGATGCACCTGCACTGATGAAGTACAAAGATTTACGCGACTTTATTCGCCAGCTAGAAGCTAAAGGTGAATTGGTACGCATTACCCAGCCCATTGATACCGACCTTGAAATGACAGAAATTGCCGACAGGACGTTGCGTGCCGGCGGCCCTGCACTGTTATTTGAAAACCCTAAAAATCACGACATGCCCGTATTGGCAAATTTATTTGGTACACCAGAGCGCGTAGCTATGGGCATGGGTCAAGAGTCTGTTGAAGCACTGCGTGAAGTAGGCAAGCTACTGGCTTATTTGAAAGAGCCTGAGCCGCCTAAAGGGCTGAAAGATCTTTGGGAGAAGCTGCCAGTATTTAAGCAGGTGCTTAATATGCCAGCCAAAGTCCTTAAAAAAGCCCCTTGTCAGGAAGTGGTGCTTACCGGTGACGACGTAGACTTATCAAAAATTCCGGTACAGCGCTGCTGGCCCGGTGACGCTGCGCCTTTGGTAACATGGGGTTTGAGTGTTACTAAAGGGCCGCATAAGAAGCGTCAGAATCTGGGCATTTACCGTCAGCAGGTTATCGGCAAAAACAAACTTATTATGCGCTGGTTGTCACACCGTGGGGGCGCCCTTGATTTTCGAGAGTGGTGTCAAACACACCCGGGCGAACCCTACCCGGTATCTGTGGCACTTGGCGCAGACCCCGCTACTATTCTAGGTGCGGTTACCCCTGTACCAGACACCCTTTCCGAGTATGCTTTTGCAGGTTTACTACGTGGTGATAAAACCGAAGTAGTTAAGTCTATTAGTAACGACTTACAAGTACCTGCCAGTGCCGAGATTGTGCTTGAAGGTTATATTGCACAAGATGAAACAGCGCCTGAAGGTCCATACGGCGATCACACCGGGTATTACAATGAAGTCGATGACTTCCCTGTGTTTACGGTAACGCATATTACCCATCGTAAAGATCCTATCTATCATTCAACCTATACAGGCCGTCCACCAGATGAGCCAGCTATTTTAGGTGTTGCGCTAAACGAAGTGTTTGTGCCTATTTTGCAAAAGCAGTTCCCTGAAATTGTCGACTTCTACTTACCGCCTGAAGGATGCTCTTATCGTATGGCAGTAGTGACGATGAAGAAACAATACCCTGGGCATGCGAAACGGGTGATGATGGGTGTGTGGTCGTTCTTGCGCCAGTTCATGTACACCAAATTTGTGATAGTGTGCGATGACGACGTCAACGCGCGTGACTGGAACGATGTTATTTGGGCCATCACTACCCGTATGGACCCAGCCCGCGACACGGTAATGATAGAAAATACGCCTATCGACTACTTGGATTTTGCATCACCGGTTTCAGGGCTAGGCTCTAAAATGGGCATGGATGCAACAAACAAGATGCCGGGCGAAACCGACCGAGAATGGGGCGTACCTATTGTGATGGACGAAGACGTTAAAAAACGCGTTGATGATATTTGGGACAGTCTTGGTATTATGTAGCGACTATTTTTAGCGCTATTTATTTTGTATAGAAGCAAGCGCTTTTCTTAAGCGCATGAAAAGGCGACACGCTAAGCAAGAAGGTTAGAAGAGAATACATGTCAGAAATTAAGTGTAAGGTTGCAAGCATCACGCCTTTAACCGAAGTGGTTCAAAAAGTCGAATTAACGCCAGAAAGCCCTGTTGAGTTTAAAGCGGGTCAGTACGCCATGGTGGTAATGGGCGAAAAAGATATGCGTCCATTTTCTATTGCCAATGCCGCATTTGATAATAGCCGCATTGAATTACACATTGGCGCAGAGCCTGGCAACAGCTACGCTGGTGAAGTGCTAGAGCGCATGCGTGCGGATGGCGAAATTACCGTAAACGTAGGTAATGGCAATGCCTTTTTGCAAAGTAATGGCCTGCCTATGGTGCTTATTGCTGGTGGTACTGGCTTCTCATATACCTACTCTATTCTGCAAGAGCATCTTAACAGCGGTGATAAGACACCACTTACCCTTTATTGGGGTGGAAAACACGCGGCTGATTTGTACTTAGCTGACAAGCTAACTGAGCTCGCTGAAACTAACGATCACTTCACTTTTGTGCCGGTTGTAGAGTTTGCATGCGACGAATGGAAAGGCAGAACGGGCTGGGTACACCATGCGGTAATGGCAGACCACGCTGACTTTGCCAATATTCAGGTTTACGTTGCAGGTCGTTTTGAAATGGCCAAAGTTGTACGCGATGATTTTACACAACGCGGCTTAAAAGTTGAGAACCTGTTTGGCGACGCGTTTGCGTTTATTTAAGCGCTAGCGTAAACCCATATTCTGAAAGCCGGCGAATGCCGGCTTTTTTGTTTTTTTAAAGTCATTTTTCATTCCCAGCGTCTTACTCCGTTTTTCAATCGCGATGCCTTGCGATGACCAACCATTAAACACGTTTACTCTAATTGTAGCTTTGCCACGTATTCGTTATGGTGAAAAAATAAAAACAGGAGATAACAATGATAAAAAACCGACCCGCACTAGCCAGTATAAGTGCAAAAATAAGAACTGAATTAACGAAAGTACTGGCATCAGCTGTATTGGTAAGTAGCACAGCGTCATTCTCTACTCACGCACAAAGCGAGCAGCAGCAAGCACTTTACGATATTGCCAAAAATGTCTCTGCTGAAAACATTGAAAAAGACATTACTACGCTGGTGAACTTTGGTACACGCCATACCCTTTCTGAAACCGAGTCCGATACTCGTGGTATTGGTGCTGCGCGACGTTGGATTAAATCTGAATTTGATAAAATTTCCGCCGAGTGTGGTGGCTGCTTAGAAGTGTACTACCAGTCGGAAGTCATCAGCGGAGAAAAACGTATTCCCGACCCAGTAGAAGTGGTTAGCGTTATCGCGATACAACGCGGTACCACCGATCCAGACCGTTACGTCATCATGTCAGGCGACATCGATTCACGGGTGTCTGATGTAATGGACTTCACCTCTGACTCACCAGGGGCAAACGACAACGCCTCTGGTGTTGCCGGTACCCTTGAAGCTGCGCGAGTACTATCCAAATACAAGTTTAACGGCAGTATCGTGTATGCTGCTTTATCTGGTGAAGAGCAAGGGCTTTTCGGCGGGCGTATTATGGCAAACCAAGCCAAGGAAGACGGCTGGCGAATTAAAGCCGTGCTCAATAATGACATGATAGGCAATATCGAAGGGGTTAACGGTGTGATTAACAACACCACCGCTCGCTTGTTTGCTGAAGGTACACGCGTAACCGAAACGGATAAGGAAGCGCGCATGCGACGTTTCACCGGGGGTGAAGTTGACTCACCAAGCCGTAACCTTGCCCGTTACATCGATAAAATTGCCGATCAGTATATTGAGAACTTAGACACGATGGTGATTTATCGTTTGGACCGTTTTGGTCGTGGCGGCCATCACCGCCCGTTCAACGACTTGGGCTATCCGGGTATTCGTATTATGGAAACTAACGAAAACTACACCCGCCAGCATCAAGATCTTCGCGTAGAAGACGGTATTGCCTATGGTGACACCTTGGATGGCGTCGACTTTGATTACGCTGCCAAACTTACTGGCCTTAATGCTGTTTCACTTGCTGCAATGGCGTGGGCACCGAATCCACCTGCAAATGTAGAAATTGCCGGTGCAGTTCAACCTTCAACATTTTTAAAGTGGGATGCACTAGACGCTGAAGAGAACCCTCAACTTAAAGGGTACAAAGTATACTGGCGTCATACTGATGCTCCGCAATGGGAATACAGTAAATATGTGGGTAACGTCACCGAGGCCATGCTTGAGAACGTTGTTATCGACAACTACTTCTTTGGCGTAGCCAGCGTTAACAAGGACGGTGTTGAAAGCGTAGTGGTTTATCCAGGTCCTGCGGGAAGCTTTGGAGAATAAACGTTTTTATTGAGCGCCTATGTTAAGCGTGCGTATATGCATGCAATCAAGTTCGTGACGTTAAGCTGGTAATGAAACCGGCTTATCGTCACGAATGACTTTACTCAATAAAAGCTAGTATAAACGTGGACACTACACTCAATATATTGATGTCGCTTACATTTTGTTAATTTAAGCCAGTACGTGTTTATTGGAATTAAGCGACTAACTGCATTACAGTGTAGTAAATGTATGACGGCAGTTCGGAGTTCACCTTTGGTAAGATTCAGCGCGTTCTCGCTCTCTATTTTCACTCAACGTCTTTCTTTATTAGGCATAAGCCTAGTCCTTTGTTGTTTTAATGTTTCGCAATTACATGCCGCCCCTACCAAATTAGGTGCAGCTTCCTTCGAGACCTACATAAGCGACGATGGGGAGCCTGCTCGAGTTAATACACTGCTCGAAAAGGTGTTTCAGAAGGCGGAGCTGGATATCCAACTTCAGGTTATGCGACAAGCTTTTTTGGGCAGTTCTGTACTGACAGGTAAGCTAGACGGTGAATTTGCCTACGTTAATTTGGGCGAGGACAGCAGCAACTATGTTCTATCCGATATCTACTTACCCATTTACCTTTACGCGGTAAGTAAAGAGGCGGACGTTGAGGCAATAAAGCTTTTTCCTCATTTAAAAGACAACCGGGTCGCTATTGAAAATCGCTTTGCGAATACGCCATCATTCAGACTGCTGAAAGATATAAAGTGGTCACGCAACCCCACTACGTTTGATGCATTTCGCCAACTTGCCGACGATAGAGCGCCTTACTTAATTACCACCCAGCTGCTTGCGCGCGAGCTAAACATACTGCTGGCTAACGATAATGAAGAAACCCTGCACTTTTCAGCAAAACCATTAGCAAAAACCGGATTTCAAATAGCTATCAGCAAAAATGTTGCTAACGCTGAAAGGATTATTGCGCAATTCAACCAGGCTGTGTCGACAATGCAGAATTCGGGGGAATTGAATCAGCCACTTGATTTAGCTTGGCTCACCAAAGATGTGAATGGCGATGGCGTTGCCGACTTTATCGGGCACAGCAACATAACTACCACGTCAGACTTGTTAAACACCGCCTATTCCCTTGACGGTAAACCTACATCTGAAGCTAGCGCGTTTTATATTGACGGGGATAGATATGCATCGCTTGAGGAAGCGCGTGCTGCCCTTCCTGATAAAGAAAGTTCGTCGCCTCGCGAGTCGCTGTTAGATAAAACCACCTACCAGCTATTACTTCGCCGCTGGTAGATGAATTTTGACTTCAGTGAACTTTGAAAGCAATGAGCGTTGAAAGGCATTAAATTAGGTAGAGAAGCACGAAGTCGACTACGCGACTTCTACACTACAAAGCATACCTGTCGTTGCTTAAACTAAACGACCTATTCAAAGATATGCGTCAGCTTTGTTAACGCTCTATCTTCGCGCTCTATCCTCGTAATACTGCTGATCAAAGGTTGCAAAAAAGACTGGGAGTCATCTGCGTTAGTGTGTCGTTTCTGGCAAGTACATTTCCAAAATTGTCAGCAATTCTTCGCCATCTACCGGTTTTGACACATAGTTATTAAAGCCAGCTTTAAGAGCTTTAACGCGATCAGAGGTATAGGCATAAGCAGTAAGCGCCACAGCGTTGAGCTTTGCAATCTCTGGGATTTCGCTTGCCCTCATTTTCAATACTAGGCCTAACCCGTCCATTTCCGGCATGCCAATATCCGACAGTAATAGATCGAAAGCTTCGGGCATATCGTTTAGCTCTTTCCATGCGAGTAGCCCGTTTTTAACTACGTTGACCCGGGCACCGTTAGACTCTAAAAACAGCTTTATAAAGTCACGGGCGTCTTGCTCGTCTTCTGCTACCAAAATTCGTAAACCGCTTAGACGCAAAGACTCGGTCAAATCACTGATTTCACTATTCTTGGTTTCGATAATGTCATCGTGCAAACTAAGAGGAGCAATAGGCAAAGACACAAAGAACGTAGTCCCGGAATTTGGCCCATCACTTTCGGCACGAATTTCCCCGCCGTGCATTTCAACCAAGCTCTTTACAATAGATAAACCCAGCCCCAAGCCGAGTTTGTTATGAGAGTCTTTACCTTGGTAAAAGCGTTCAAAAACCCGTGCTATCTGATCTTGGGTCATTCCTTTACCGTTGTCTTTTACACGAAACAAGTAATTTGAATGTTCTCTTCGCCCCCGCACATGTACGGTTCCGCCTTTTGCTGTAAATTTAAGAGCGTTACTGAGCAGATTGTTTATCACCTGCTTAATACGCAAATTATCACCCAGAATTTGAGTATGTTCGTCTTCGCAATTGATTGAAAGTTGAATATTTTTACTGGCAAAGCCCGCTTCGAATGATTTAGCGACTTCAAATATAGACCCAGCGATATTTAATGAATGCGTACTCAATTTCATAGTGCCGGAGATAATGCGCGACAAATCTAAAATGTCATTTATTAAGGCAGCCTGTGTAGACGCAGCGCGTTTGATAACGCCTAATGCGTCAGACATTCTATCGACATTCGTCACATCCATCAGAGCTAAGTCGGTCCAACCTACAATAGAATTAAGGGGCGAACGAAGTTCATGGGAAATACTCGCCAAAAACTGATCTTTAGCTTTATCTAACTCTTCTAATTTACTAATTTGCTTGTCGAGCGACGCTTTCAGGCTTAGCGCGTAAGGTATAAATAGATGATCAAAACCTTCTATAATAAGCTGATCATCCTCGCTCCACTCTACCGACTCATCAGCAACACTTTGTAAGTACATATCAAAGGAATTACGAGGTGTTAGTACCTTACCAACATCTTTGTTCGCGGCTTCGCGGCCCGCCCATCGTATAGTTTTGTCTTTTTGCTCTCTAAACCAAACCGTGTAGTAACCAAGCTTGGCAGATACACAGGAAATATACATGCCGCGAATGCCATTAAGGTCACATTGTTCGGACACTTCTTCCGCCAGCTTGCTAATAGCAATTGACTCTTCAGAGTTTGGAATAACGAATTTGTCGAGAAGGCGAGTTAATGTTTGTTCAGAGGGCGTTTTACCTACTAAATATTTATCTACAGGGGTAATAACGGCCATACCACATGCATTGGCTACATCCAAAAGGCCTTTTTCTTTTTGGGTTATCGCCTCAAGCGGGTTAGCAAAGCCAGTAAGCTGATGAATAATAGTGTTTAGCTTACGTTGGCGAATTTGAAACTGTTCTTTCTTTTCATGCAAGGCTTTAGTGTGTAGCTGCCACGCATAGAGATGACCGAGGGATTCGCATACCAAACGCTTTTTTTGGTCGATATATTTAGGCTCGTTATTGTGACAAGCAAGTAACCCCCAAAGTTTACCTTCAAACACAAGGGACACGGAAAACGATGAACGTATGCCCATATTTTTAAGATAAGTGATATGAACCGGCGACACTGAACGAACCATAGACATGGATAAATCCATTGGCGGTCGCTCTGCTTCTTGCACAGTTGGTATTAAAGCAATAGGGGGTTGTTCTACGTCAAATACACAACGTACGCGATTTTTTAAGTACAGCGCCCGGGCTTGGCTAGGAATATCAGATGCGGGAAATTTCAAACCTTTGAAAGAGCGAGACCCTGGGAATTTTGCTTCGCCAATTACTTCTCCGCTATAGGTTTTATCGAACTGATAAACCATCACCGAATCAAACCCTATGTAGCGCTTAAATACGCCCGCAATGGCGTCTGCAACATCACTGATAGACTCGCACCCATCCACATCGGGAAGCAATGTGCGAATATTTACGTCCATCGGTACCCATTGTTGGGCGGCTTCATAACTAAGCTGAGGGGTAGGCTCTAGTTCAATAACGAGTAAGCCGTTTGAATCGAACGCGACACCACTGCCCTCTTTTTCCCAATTGTCTAAACAAAGTGCGTTTTCGGCAAATTTCCATTGATACGCTCGGCGTGTATTCCCGCCTTTAACGCTTTGATAGATACTTTGAAAGGTTGGTGCATCTTCGGAAGGCGTATCGATGAGCTCAGTAATAAGAGTTTCACCCGCAGTGATACTGACTTTAAATAGCTCATTGATGTTTTCACTAACCACCTGAATTTTTTTAGTTTCAGGGTCTACCGCTATAACGTAACCAAAGCTTTGAACACTTTCGATTAGGTGAATAGCTTCATCTTCGCAGTTTTGAAGCGTCTTTATCTTTTTATCTGTAACGTGCTGCATTGCCTTGGCCGAGAAATTTTGAAAGCGAACTTTCATGAGGGGAAATATTATTTTTGACACGATAACAACTTATCGTGAAGAAAGCATGCTATATCCAAAAGTCTAACGCATAAAAAAGGAGGCTTATCGCCCCCCTCTATTGGTTTTGCTCGTATATTACTTGTTGAAAATTTACATTTCTCTAGAAGAGATAATTAACACCTATTGATATGAGGTCAGTAGAGTTATCTTCTATGTCATAGCGTTCATATTCAATCATTGCAACCCAATCATGGTGAATACGCCAGTTAGCGCCAATGCCATAGAACAAATCCGTGCCTTCATCATCAACGTCTTGAAGTAGGGCTGTATCCTCAAAAACATCTAACGAATCGTAGTTACCTTGCCAAAAATATAAGCCCACATGCGCATGTAAAAACCAGTCCTCATGACGTAAAAACTGATAGGCTACACTTAATGTATAGCCATCTACTGATGTTGGGCGAATACGCGATGTCTCGCTGAAAAAGCGAGATGGCTCGTTGGTCGTGGTTGAAAATGCTGCCGATACATCACCTAAATCGGTATAACCGACTTGAATAAAGCTGTTTTCGGTAATATTGGTACCTACTACCGCTTTCCACGCACTGCGGGTGTCATCAATATCTATGTCGAAGACATCAAAGCCTAGCTCTGCGGCTTCTTGTTGTACATCCCTTTCCTTGAAATCTCCTGATGCGCTCCCCCAACTCCCGCTTATGAAAAACTGTTTAGCCGTGCACTTTTCATATCCTTTAGAAAGTTTTGAGGCATCCTCTTCAGATAAGCATTGAGTTTTGCTAGCTAAAAAAGGGGAAGCATCCCTTTCTTTATTAGATTGCTGAGCCATGGCTGGAAATGAAAACATTGCTCCCATTGCAACAGCGCTAACAATCCCATACCTAAAAGTTCTATTCATCTTAGCTACGCTCACGCTTTTACTCCCTTTCTTTGCGCCGCTAATAAGCGGCGCAGTGTCATAACAAATACCAGTAACATCAGCAGCATAGCGTTCATGCTACCACCGCCTCCGCCAGAGTTTTCAATTCTAACGGTCACGGGTTGAACAGTAATGGTTAGTCTACCCTCGCTCGTTCCGCCCTGTGTATCTTCAATAATATAGGTGACTACAGCATTGCCCGTAAATGCAGCAGGCGGCGTAAAGGTCAATGTATCGTCAGGGTTAACAGATACGCTACCGATTGATGCCTGGGCACTTACAACACGAATACTATCGCCATCTTCGTCGAAGTCGTTGGCAAGCACGTTAACGGTTACAGATTGGTCAACGTCTATCGTTACAGTATCGTCTACAGCCTGTGGAGGATTGTTACCAATAATGGTTACCGTAATTACACCCAGGTCTGAACCTCCGTTTCCATCACTGATACCATAATTAACAATCACTTCGCCAATAAAGCCAAGTGGAGGCGTGTATTCGATGGTATCCCCCGCTATCACAGCTGTGCCGAACGTGGTTGTAGCAGAGGTAATACGCAAGTCATCGCCATCAGGGTCTGCATCGTTACTTAAGGCTTCAATAGTTACAGACTCATCAACAATGATAGTTACTGCATCGTCATTTGCCACGGGTTGTGTATTGCCATTAAACATGACACTTACACCACCTGGGTCAACAATCGTACCGTTCACCAAACCGTCGTCATCATCAACGCCACCATCTAGAATTTCGAGCTGCACACACCAGTGCCCTTCGGTTAGCCCTTCGGTCCAATAGTCGCCGCCCGGCGGAGGACAGTAGCCCGGCTCACCTTGAACTGACCATAAACGGTTGTTTGCGTTTTCCGTAAACGTTACCCAACCGTTTTCAGGCGTAAACTTACGATAGACCGCATTCGCAGGAATTGGCTTAAGCTGCGGCATAACAATGTTCAGCGTTTGTCCGGCCTCAGGTAGACCATAGGCGATGAAATCGAAAATGCCGCCAATGTTTGTCGCTTCTGGGTCAGGGACAATGTCATCATCGCCCGCAATATCACCATCTATGATTTTCGCGCCACCGAGCTCGCTACTTACAGAGAAGTTACCTAAGCGCAAGCAAACACCTGGGTCGCCTTCTACCATGTAGCCGTCAACAAACGCCACTTCTTGCGGAAGCACATTACATTCAGGCGTTGGATCTAGGTAATCTAAAATACCGTCTCTATCGCTATCGGCAAGACCATCCACAACATCCGGTACACCGTCACCATCACTATCAAGTTCAGTAGGCGATGGTAGTGCATCCACTACTTGAATATACAAAGTATCCGAGTCTGTGAAGGCTGTGTCATCTGCGTCGGTGACCGTTGCACGGATTCGGTACACACCAATCTCTAGACCACTTGGGTCAAACGTAAAGGTGTCATCAACGCTATCGGTATCTGCAAGATCTGCATCCAGTGATGTCCACACAAACTCGTACTCGTTGGTTGGGTCTGGGTGGTCAACTCGAGAGGTTACCAACACGTCAGAGCCTGTAGGAATAACCCGAATTCTTGACTCGCCGTCCTGCTCGGTAAACAGGTCAACATCTGGGTTCACGTTATCTTCACGGATAGTTATTTCGTGAATGTATTTGTTACCTATGTTCAACACATCTGAAAGCTCGATAATAATGGTTTCAGTCCCTTCAATATCCGCATCAGGGAAAACATTGAAGCTCACCGTTTTATCACTACCCGACTCCATCACAATGATGCCATCGACTAAGTCATGATCGCCGCTGTCTGCCGTACCGCTTACCGTAAATGGAATTTCTAGCGGATAAACCGGTGACGTGCCGTTTAAGTGAATACCAAATTCTACTTCGTGGCCTTCCAGTACAACTTGATCTTTAGTGATGGAAACAAGAGGACGTACGCGTACGGCCTGACTTGCCACAGAGGTTAAGCCGTCTTCGTCAGTCGCTTGCCAGTAAGCCGTATTATTACCCGGCTCATAGAAGATTAGCCCATCAACCAATGACACAGGCAATGGATTACCAAATTTATCGACCGCCGAGGCTACGCCAAGGTCAATTTTGGTAAATAGCGCATTGGCATCTACGAACACGTCTTCTGGCACTTCAATAACGGGGCGGTCGGCCAAGTCATCAGGCATAACATCTACAATCACTGACGCTCGAGCCACCTCGCTTTGAGGGTCGGTGATGGTGTAGTCAATTACTATTTCACCGACAAACCCTTCAAGCGGCGTATAGGTAAGTGAATCATCTGCCCAAGAAACCTCGCCTAATTCAACACGGGCACCGATAATGCGTAATGTATCGCCATCAGCATCAGAATCGTTAGCCAGTACATCAATTGCAACTGGGTTGTAGTTACCCAAGGTTATCGCATCATCACGGGCAACCGGCGCATCGTTCACGGGGTTCACGTTGATGGTTACGGTACCTACGTTGGAGGTTTCCTCCCCATCATTTGCGGTATAAGTAAAGCTTGTTGTGCCACTAAAGTCAGCTTCAGGTGCATACAATACGCTAGGCAAGCGACCCACAAGCTCACCGTCTGGTGATGTTACCAGCTGGTAAGTTAGCGCGTCGCCATCTGCGTCACTACCCAACAATTGAATTGGCAGTGTTGCGTCTTCTTCCATTGTGAACGTTAAGTCCATTACCGTTGGCGCATCGTTGGTGTCGATAACGGTTACCGTGTAGGTCGCACACGCTTGTGCGCCCGACGGGTCAGCAACGCATACCGTAATGGTGGCAGTGCCGTGGAAACCATCTGCAGGCGTAAATGTCACCACGCCATTGACGATTTCTACAGTGCCGTTAGTCGCTTCGGCACTAGCAATAGTGAGCGTATCACCGTCGATATCGTTTGCATTGGACAATACGTTGATACTAAGCGGCGTGTCTTGATTAGTAGATACTTCCCCTCCTTCAAGGGTAGGTGCATCATTCACGTTTTCAACTGTCACGGTTATTTGTGCAGTCGCTACACCGCCATTACCATCTGAAATGGTGTAGGTGATGATCGCCGTTCCAACAAAGTTAGGCAGCGGCGTGTAAACGATGTTTCCATCGCTACTAATGGTTACCGTGCCCGAGTTAGCCGTTGCATCTGTGATGATTAACGTATCGCCGTCAATGTCAGCGTCGTTGGCAAGTGCATTAATAATGACACTGCTGTCTTCACTTACATTAGCTTGGTCATTATTTGCTACTGGCGCGTCGTTAATAGAAACAATAACTACAGTAACCGTTGCGGTATCAGTACCACCGGAGCCATCACTGATAGTGTAGGTAAATGTTGCCTCACCATTTACATTGGCAACAGGTGTGTAGGTAACGGTAGTGCCGTTATTAACCACCACACTTCCGTTCTCAGTACTTGCCATGGTTACTGTTAGTACATCGCCGTCGATGTCGCTATCGTTTGTTAGTACGGTTACTGTAACACTGCCATCTTCGGTAACACTTGCTGTGTCATCAACGGCAACAGGGGCATCGTTCACTGCAGTGATAGTTAGGGTTACCTGCGCTGTATCAGTTCCACCATGACCATCTGAAATGGTGTATTCAATAGTGACCACGCCGTTGTAGTTGGCAGGCGCTTGATAGCTTAACTCACCGCTTGGCAACAATATCACCGTGCCAGTAGACGCTGTTACTTCGGTAATGGATAACGTATCGCCGTCTTCATCAGTATCGTTAGACAGCACATCTAAGGTTACCGATTCGTCTTCTTGTGACGTAAAGCTGTCATCATTCGCAACAGGGATATTGTTTTCGGCAACAGTTAGCACCAAGGTACCTGTTACCGTGCCGCCCATACCGTCTGATACGGTGTAGGTAACCGTTACTGTGCCTACGAAACCTTCAGGTGGCGTGTATGACACTAATCCATCAATAATAGTCGCCGTTCCAAAATCAGCCGATACTGAGGTAAGCGTAAGTGCATCGCCATCTGCATCTGTGTCATTAGCCAGTACGTCGACCTCTACCGCTTCGTTGAGCTTAATAGCCAGCTGATCGTCTTGAACGTCAGGAAGAGTATTGCCATTAACAAATGTGCCTACTCCACCAACAAAGCTAACCGCTCCATTAGTTGTACCGTCAGCATCAAAACTTCCGCCATCGGTTAGCGTCAGCTTCACACACCAGCTACCTGCAATTAGACCTTCTTGCCAAGCGCCACTATTAACAGTAGGACAGAAACCTGGCGTACCTGGTGCTGAGTAAATCACGGCGTCGCCGTCTGCAATGACATCGAACCAACCTAGCTCAGCAGTCCAGCTACGCATAAATGCGTCTTCTGGTACGGCATTGCGCTGCGGAATAACCACATCAAACTGTGCTTGATTAGACTGATTATTCACCACGTCGAAGTTAAACAACCCACCAACATTGTTAGTTTCCGTATCTGTCGGAATGCGACTGGTTACTACGCTGTCATCAGCAAGTAGCAATACGCCAGCATTTGAAGTGCCACGGGTGTACTCACCCGCACTTACACATGCACCAGCGTTTGATTCAACAAGATATTGCGCGCTTTCACCTGCAATTTCTGGCGCAACCGAACAAAGCGCAATGCTATCTAAGTAGTTAGGCACACCGTCTAAGTCGGCATCACCTGTGCCTTCAATGTTGTCTGGTAGGCCATCACCGTCGGTGTCTGCACCAGTAAGTTCAGGTAAAGTTTCTACTACCTCAATATAAATTGTGCGTGAACTTACAAGCGCGGGGTTTTCACTGTCTGCCACAAGTAGCGTAACCGCATAAACACCTGGCGCTACTGAAGTAGGGTCGAAAGTAAATACACCGTCATCATTTGAAACATTAGTGAGTTCTGGTGCTGAATTACTCCAGTCGTAGATAAAATCAGCGGCAGGATTGGTATGACTGATAGCCGCAAGTACATCAACTAAACCATCATTTTGGCCAACAGTTAACGTTGTAGTGTTATCTTGCTCAACTGACAGCGCTACAACTGGTGCCACAGGTGCTTCTGCAATAGTGGTGGTTTGCGACGCTTTTTCTCCGACATTTACGTTTTCATTTAGCGTTACGATTACCGTTTCGCCGTCATCAATAATCGTGTCAGGGATAATATTGAATTTAACGGTTGCCTGTGTGCCACTCTCAATAGTGACAGTGCCAGAGATAAGGTCGTGATCGCTAGTATCTGCAGTACCTGAAACCGTGTAGCTCACTGTTACTGGGTAACTAGGTGCATTACCGCTTAGCAGTACATCAAAGCTTGCTGCGCCACCTTCGGTGACAACCACATCATCACTTAGTGACACCTGAGGGTTAACGCGGATAGTCTGACTAACCGTTGTCGTATTGCCTTCATCATCAGTTGCCTGCCAGTAAACGGTATGTAGCCCTGGCGCAAAGCGAGTTTGACCGTTCAATAAGGTTACAGGGATTGCATTACCACTTGCGTCAACAGCTGTTGCATTACCTAATACAACCTCCGTTAGATAGCCTATGGCATCAAGTTCAATATCCGCTGGTGCTTCGACAACTGGGAAGGTTTGAGCAGTTTGCTCAGAGGCACTAACAGTAACGATGACACTTGCTTGCGATGTGGCGCCACTTGCATCGGTAATAGTATACGTAATTTGAACATCGCCTTGTGTTCCAAGCGCAGGCGTATAGACAAGCACCCCACTTTCAACTTCGACACTGCCGCTATCCGCTGTTGCGCCAAGTATCGATAATGCATCGCCTTCTACGTCAAGGTCGTTGCTTAGTACGTCAATTTCAACAGCTGTGTCGTCTAATGTAGAAGCCGTATCCGCAACCGCCACAGGCGCATCGTTCACGGCCACCACATTCACTGTGATATTGGCGGTGTTCGAATCTTCTTGACCGTCGTTCGCTTTATAGCTGAACAGTACCGTACCGTTGTAATTTTCTGGGGTAACGTACAGCAAAGAAGGAGCAGAACCTAACACTTCACCTGTTGGCAACGTTACTAATTCAAACGTTAAAACGTCTTCGTCTGCGTCGGTACCCGTTAGCGTGATGGGTAGGCTATCTCCTTCTTGAATAGTGAATTCAAGATCTTCAACTACTGGGCCTATGTTTGTATACACCACTGTAACGGTAATACGCGCACAAGCCTCTTCGCCCTCAGCATCTTGAATACAAACGTCGATGGTTACTTCGCCGGAATAATCTTCAGACGGCGTATAAACCAGTTTGCCGTCAACAATATCAACCGTGCCGTCTGAAGATGTGGCGCTAACGATAGTATGCGTATCATCTGTATCTACATCTTCAACATTGGCGATAACATCGATAGTTAACGCTTCATTCTGGTTCGTTGCAGCAGTGAAATCAGCAAGTGTAGGTGCATCGTTAACAGCGGTAACCGTTACAACAAGCGTACCTGTTGCTGTTGCTCCATTGCCATCAGAAACCGTGTAGGTAATGGTTGCTGTACCATTGAAGTTCTCATCTGGTGTGTAGCTTACTTGCCCACCTTGAATAGCGACTGAACCTTCGTCAACGGTTACGTCTGAAATAGTCAGTACGTCTTCGTCAATGTCAGAATCATTCGCGAGCACATCGACAACAACAGAGCCATCTTCCTCGACTGTGGCCGTATCATCCACCGTTACCGGTGTATCGTTAACTGGGTTAACGGTAACAGTAATCGTTGCTGTATCAGTGGCACCATTACCATCGCTTACCGTATATGATACTGTCGCTTCGCCATTAAAATCAGCATTAGGCGAGAAAGTAACCTGGCTATCTGCCGTGATCACTGCGCTACCCTGCGCTGATGAGGCGGCTGAGACTGAAAGCACATCTTCATCTATATCAGAGTCATTGGCGAGAACAGCTACCGTTACTGAAGCGTCCTCATCAACAACAGCGGTGTCATCCAAAGCGATAGGAGCATCGTTCACCCCTTCTACTGTAAAGCTAATGCTGGCAGTGGCGGTACCGCCATTTCCATCTGAAATAGTGTAGGTGGCCGTTGCTGCCCCATCAAAATCAGCTGGTGGTGTATAGGTCACACTGTTATTTGCATTAACTGTGATAGTCCCCTCAGATGCGCTAGCAGATGTCACGCTTAATTCATCGTTGTCAACATCTGTATCATTGTCTAATACAGCAAGCGTAGTGCTTGAATCTTCGGTAACTCTTCCGGCATCATCATTAGCTACTGGTGCGTCGTTAACAGGCGCCACCGTTACTGTGACTGTCGATGAGGCGCTACCACCAGCACCATCCGATACACTGTAAGTTATCGCGGCTGTACCGTTGAAGTCGGCACTTGGCGTAAAGCTAAGCGTATTATCGCCGGTAATAGTTGCAGTGCCTTGACTGCTGCTTGCAGCCGACAGCTGCAACGTGTCACCGTCGATGTCACTGTCGTTTGAAAGCGCATTAATAATTACCGTTTCGTCTTCCTGTACACTCGCCGTATCTGCCACAGCCACCGGATTGTCATTTACTGGGTTTACCGTAATTGACACTGTTGCTGAATCAGAGCCGCTGTTTCCATCAGAAACGGTATACGTCACTGTTGCAGCACCGTTATAGTCGGCATCCGGCGTATACAAAAGATTACCATCGCTATTAATGGTTGCCGTACCAGTACTAGCATTAACCGCAGTTAACTCAAGGGTATCGTTGTCTACATCTGTATCGTTAGCAATAACGTTAACCACAACGCTGCTGTCTTCATCAACGCTAGCTGTATCATTATTCGCAACGGGGGCATCGTTAACGTTTACAACCGTCACTGCCACCGTTGAGTTAGCGCTGCCGCCAGCACCATCTTCAATGGTGTAAGTAATAGTGGCGCTGCCGTTGAAGTCAGCTTCTGGCGTGTAGTTCACCTGGTTACCTACAACCTGCACGCTGCCGGTTGTAACAGAGGCGCTCGCCACACTTAAGGTGTCGCCGTCAACGTCGGTATCGTTAGCAAGTACATTAATGCTAACCGACTCGTCTTCATTGACACTTGCGGTATCTGGATTAGCGATTGGGTTGTCGTTAACCGCTGCAATAGCTACAGACACCGACGCATTGTCACTGCCGCCGTTACCGTCTGTTACCGTATAAGCTACTGTGGCACTACCGTTGTAATCTGCCGCTGGGGTAAACACCACATTGCCGTCACCATTAACTATTGCACTTCCATTGGTTGCCGATACATTTGAAACGCTTAATGCATCGTTATCAATGTCGGTATCGTTAGCCAATACATTAATAACTACCGCTGTGTCTTCGTTAGTGCTGGCCGTGTCGTCGCTTGCCACTGGTGCATCGTTGACGTTAGTAACATTAATCGTCACCGTACCTGATGCCGTACCACCTGCACCGTCACTTACTGTATAAGTTACGGTTGTTGCGCCATTAAAGTCGGCCGTAGGTGTAAAGGTAATATTGTTTCCGCTAAAGGTTACTGAACCATTTGGCGATGTTGCATTGGTGATCGACAACGCATCGCCATCTACGTCAGTATCGTTAGTCAAAACATCAATAATTACGCTGCTGTCTTCGTTCACCGTCCCTGAATCAGGGTTAGCTATTGGCGCGTCATTTACTGCATTAACCGTTACCGATACAGAAGCTGAATCGGTTCCGCCATTTCCATCAGAAACCGTGTAATTAAGTGTAACAGGGCCATTGAAATCGGCCGGTGGCGTATAAAGAACATCGCCATTTGAATTTACGGAGGCCGCACCAGCGCTTGCCGACACCGCAGTAACACTTAGGGCATCGCCATCTACGTCACTGTCGTTAGCTAACACATCAATAATTACGTCATTATCTTCGTTAGTATTCGCACTGTCGTTTGTGGCAACCGGTGCATCGTTATCTGCTTGCACGTCTACCGTTAGATTCGCGCTATCACTGTTCCCATTTCCATCAGAAATGGTATAGGTCACAAGTGCTGGACCGTTAAAGTCTTGTACAGGCGTGAAGGTGATGTTGCTTCCCGCAAACGAAACCGCACCGTTGCTAGAATTAACCGCCGTGATAGACAATGTATCGCCATCCACATCGGAATCATTTGCCAATACATTTACTACCACTTGTGTGTCTTCAGTGGTAGTGGCTGAGTCGGCCTGCGCTACAGGTGCATCTTGAACATTGTTAACCGTAAATGTTGCCGTGGCAGTGTCGCTACCACCTGCGCTATCGGTAAGGGTGTATTGCACGGTCTCGGTGCCGAAGAAATCAGCCGCTGGCGTATAAATCAAGTTCGCGCCATCTGTAGTTACCGTACCGCCGTTACTTGGCGTAGCAACAGAGGTAATGCTAATGCTTTGGCCATTATCTGTATCACTATCGTTACTACGGGCCGCTAACGTATTGCTGGTTGTATCTTCATCTACCGTGAAGCTATCGTCATTCGCAGCGGGTACACGGTTGAGCAAGGTTACCGTCACGTCGTTAGCATTTAATGACTGAGGCTGAGCTGCCCCATCAACGTAGCTAAGCGCAGAAGAAATGGTTAAATCCTGGGTAGCCGCACTAGGCACTAGCGCGCTGGTGTCTAGTTCAACGCTAAACACATAGGTTTCAGTGTCACCATCATTATCGCTATTTACAATACTGCCTAAATCAAGCGTTAGCGTATTGTTAGACACACTAATATTGCCGTTCACATTAACTGCTGTGCCGCTAGCAGTGCTGTTAATACTTGCTGGGTTGACGCCTGAAGAAAGGCCAGTATTAAAGGTACGAGCAAGTTCCCCCGCCCCTGCGAGCAATGAAACATTAGCAGGTAACGTAACGCTTAAGCTTAAATCGTCTGTTGTCCCCTTAGGTACAGTAACAGTTTGTGTAAGGGTTAGTGTTTCGCCCTGCACAAAATTGTTACCAGATGTGCCACCATCACTGGTATCGGTAAGGGCAAAGGTTGGCGCAGATACGGTTTGCGCTTGTGATGTAACCGGAATAAGCAGCGCATTCTCACCATCAGTAGCGTTACTGTCGTTGTCACTTAACTGGTTGGCACCTAGATTATCACCACTAAAAAGAGCTTGCGTTGAGAATACGGTGTTGTCAGCCGCATTTGCATCTAGCGTTAGCACCACAGACGCGGTTACCGTTTCACTTGGCGCAATTCCGCCCACGTTTACGTCAAACGGCGTTTCGCTTACTACAACGCCTTGGCTGGTAACAGCTGTATTAGCTACTACGCTCAAGCCCGCATTGACCGGCTGAGTAAACGACACGTTTTCTGCAGTCGCTGAACCTTGATTGGTTGCCACGGTGTAAACGCGTACGCTGTCACCAGGGTCAACAACCCCATCACCGTCTACATCGTCAACAAGTTCAAAGTACTGAATAATTTCTAGTTCAGGCGTGCCTGCGCCCGTTGATGCACTGAAGGTAAGTGGCTGGAAGCCATCACTATCTGCACGGTTATTGTCGGCATAGACAGTATCAGTTTCATCGCTGGTAGCTTCACCTTGTAGCGAGAAGCTCTCGTTTGCGGCATTGCCGTTGAAATCAACCAGCGGTGAGTCGATGGTAACTTCAAGAGAAACCGTTTCGCTGGCGCCAGCTGCTAGCGTGATAAAATCTGCGCTCAATGAGCTACCAATTACACTAACCGTATGCCCACCGCTTACCGTCGCCGAATTAGCAACGTAAGTAAAACCTGTGGGAATAGCGTCGCTTAGGGCAATGTTTGATAGCGCTTGGCTACCTGTATTTTCAAGTAAATACGTAATGGTTAGCGTATCGTTAGGGCTAATGACATCATTGGTGTCAGCATCGGTTGATAAACTTACTAGCTGAGTAATATCTAAATCTGCTGTGTTTGCAGGTGTGCCCACTCTGAAAGTGTTTGCCTGGTCGCCGTTTACATCGTTACCATCAGCATCAGTTGGCTCTGCTACTGTGTCAGATGAATCTACGCTACCTTGTAGCGAGACTAACGTGTTGTTAGCCACATTGGCATCAACAAGCAACTCGAATGTAATGGTTTCAGATTCACCAAAAGCCATATCGCCAACATTTACCGTAATGCCAGCACTATCATCAAGGGTGCCTTTCGTGGTTGTCGCGGACCCTGCTACATAGTTTGTATTCGCAGGAATCCCATGAGTAAATACAACGTCAGTGGCTGTGGCACTATCGCTTTCATTAGTTAGCGTTGAAGTGACTAATACGGTATCACCAGCATCAATGAAACCATTACCATTGACATCATCAGATAGCACAACTGATTGGGTTGCACCGATGAATGCGGCGATATCACCTGTTACGTTAATTGAATCGGCAAAGCTGTAGTCTCGCTCGTCAGCAGTGTCGCCGCTCATTGAGCTATATGCACCATTGGTCAACCCAATAGATAGCGCGTTACCCACATCAGCATCACTATCGACGGTGAACTGAAGGGTTACTTGTTTGCTGCCATCTACCAACGTAATACCGCCCATATCTACAACAAGTAGCGTAGGCGACGTGTCATCAATCGTACCTTGCCCCATGAAGCTATTTGCCACATAAGTTAGACCGCTAGGAACTGAAACGTTAAACGTGGTCTCAAACGCGTCGGCAAAACTAGAGTTGTGGCCTACGTTAATAGTTAGGGTAAAGGTATCCTCCAACGATACCGAGGTTTTATCGAGCGTCATTGTTGAGTCTAAATTTGGCTCAACGATATCGATCTCGAGAGTAGATGGACCTGCGCTTTCGCCGCCACCTGATGCATTCACACTATTAGTAAGTGTTGTACCCTGCGCGTTGCCTACTTCGTTTTCTACAACACCGGTAAACGTAACCGTTATGTAATCATTTGCGCTATTGCCATCTGCGGTGTTGCTCACAGTTCCAAAGTCAACCGTGACATCATTGCCAGACACCGAAGCGGTTGCAGCGCCGTCATAGCTAATTTGCGCTGGGCTGTTAATACTAATACTGTCAAAGCGAATGTCCGCTGGCAGCGTATTTACAATAGAAACACCGTCAATTGTGCCTTCCACTAAATCGATACGCGCATCAATAGAAACCGACTCACCCACTGCGAAATCATTATCGCTATGTGTAGCATTAAGTGCAGATTGAATAGCCAGTGTGTTATCTACCGTTACATTACTGCTAGCTGTTTCACGGTAGTTATTTAACGTAGCGTTATTGTCGTCATCTCCACCATCGGCGCTGCTACGTCCGCTGCCGTCTAGCTGACTGTTATAGGTTGCTTCAACTGCATTAGTTAGCGTTTCACCAGCGCTTGCTTCGTTGGCCATTACAACGCTGTATTCGACGGTAACGCTTGCAAGTGCTGGTAGGTCGAATGCTGCAACCGACAGCGTATCGCCAGTGTTGGTCGTAGTAGTCTCACTAACATCACTTGCGGTCAGTGCTGTGTTCGTGCCTGTTAATACAGCTTCATCACTTGGGTTGGTCAGGGTTATTGCAGAGAAGGTAACACCAGAACCGCTGCCGTCAGGCCCACCCAATAACTCAGCAGGCATTACATCTTCAAAGGTCACTGCATACGCAGTTGCTGTATTCCCCGTGTTGGTTACCACGGTACGGTACGTTACCGTATCGCCACTATCACTTGCTGTTGCACCTGCAATGATGGTTTGCGTAATAGATAAATTGGGTTCGATAACATCCACGTCAACATTCGCAGAAGGTGCTGGCGTGCTTACGTCTTGGTAGCTAAGTGAACCAGTACTAGTTAGCGTTGTTCCAGCTTGGTTACTTAAGATATTGGCGACTTCAACAGGCACAGCGATGGTAACTTGTTGAGACGTTGAAGCGCTGTTGGTGATGGTACCAAAATCTAATACTACTGGGTCGGTTCCCTGAGCCGGAGTGGTATTAGGTATATTAGTGCTGGTGAAATCTGACACTGGCGTTGTAATAGTGATGGCGTCGCCGGTATACGTTAAGCCAGAAGGAAGATCTAACGTATAAACAAAGTTGTCTGTCGTGCCGGTTGGAATAGAGAAACTTGCGGTTAAATCAACCACAGTTCCAATAGCAGCATCGGCTGCAGTAGTCGTTAACGTAAGCGTGGGCGCATTGGCGGTCACTGATGCCATAGCAGAATCAGCGATATCGTTAACGTTTTGGCCTGAGTCGTTATTCGCGCCGCTACCAGTACGTTCACCGGTATCTGAACCGGCTGCGCCTGGCGTCGCATTTCCAGTACCTGATGCGCCTGGCAAAGACGTTGCTGAGGTTGAAACGGTATTGGTTACGGTTTCTTCAAAAGCAATATCAAAATTGACCTGAGCAGTGTACACAACGGTGACGCTTTCGCCCGCTTCCAGGTAATCAATGTCGCTAACCGCGCAGCTATCAGACTCAACCGTTAGCTCGTTGCCGCTGATGCTTGCACAGGCTGCTACATCAATGCCTGCCCCTCTTGAATGCGTCGCGCTTACCAAGCTAACCGTATTAAATCGTGCAGGTACGTTATCGTTGATGTACCAATCGTAAGCGCGAGAAACTCGAGAGCCCGCAGTATTTGTTAACGTGACGGTGAATGTTACTTCGCTTCCACCATCAACGGTTGACGGCGATGCTGCCTTTGTTGCTGTTAAATTAGGCTCTGCAATTCGAATATTCTGCGTCGCACTGTTGCTCTGGTTAGCACTGCTTTCATTTAAATAGTTTACTTCACCTGTTACCGTTTTATTGTTTGTACGGTTATTGTTACTGGTGTTTAAGGTAAGCACATCAAGTGTAACGGTGATACTTTCATCACCTGCATCGTCGTCATTATTTGTAACATCACCCAAATCGAAGATAACAGACTGACCACTAACAACCGGGGTAATAGTTGTATCTGACGCAGTAATTGACACGCCGTTTGCAGTCGTAAAGCCCGTATCAAATGTTCCGCGAATTTTTGCGGTGCCGGTTTGATAAGACATCCCAGCAGGTAAAATAACTTCAATAATGTCTTCACTAGCGGTCTCTTTTGTTTGACCTTCGGGCACGACAGTAGTGAACGAATAGGTTAACACCTCACCGATAGCCGCTTCTCTCGTGCCGGTGTCACTAGTAAAGGCTTCAGATGAAGCATTTAGCGTTATGTTATTAGCGGAAATGGCTTTGGTTGCCGTGGTATCTGTACTTTCTGACTGTGAATCTCGCTCAACGGTTTGATCGCCGGTTTGGCTGTCACCAGTAGCTTGCGCGGTAATATCAAATGACGAACCCGTTTGTGCACCTGCTTTCACTTCAGCAGTATAAGTAAACTGCACGCTAGCACCAGCAGCAAGTTCTGAACCTGAATAGGTTACTCTGTCTGGTGAAGTTTGAAGTGCATACGTAAACCCAGATGGGGTTGTTCCTTCGGTTACGTTAGTGAAAATATCAGTATTAACATTGCTGACCACTTCAACATCGTAAGCGGTAGCTGTGCCCGTATTTTCAACATCAATAGTTACGGTTACCGTATCACCTGCTTCTACGCCAGAGCTAGGCGCCACGCTTGTTGTTGCACTTAACACATGTTCAGCAAACTGATTAGTTGACGTAGCTGAAGCGTTGTTGGTGGTATTGTTGGTTCCCGCATTTACCTGCAGCTGCTTGCTTTGCGTTGACGTTGTAGCGGCATTTTGCGCGATATCTTGCACCAAGGCTTCAAGCGTGATTGAAAATGTATTATCGCTTGGATCGTTATCATTATTAGTGGTTGTACTGCCGTTAAACACGGCTCTAACCGTTTGCCCACTAGCGACAGTGCCAGACGATGTCACGGTTGGGCTGGCACTGACCGTTCCATCAAACCCAGTAGAGTCTACTGTTAACGTATTGCTGTATTCAAAGCCAGCAGGAAGCGTCATATCTACCGTTAAGTCATTCGTTGTACCCTCTGGCAAAGTCACGTCTACCCGATACTGTACGGTATCACCTACCACAACATTCCCCGTGGGACTTACTATTGTTGAAGCAATAGCAATATCTGAAACGGTGACAAATGCGTCATCTGACTGCGGATCAAAGGTCGCAGCCTGCCCCTGTGCAGAAGCCCAATCAATCGTCGCTTCAGACGTGATGACATCGTTAGGCTCTGCAGTTTGTGCAATATCTTGTGTGAAAGTAAGCACGTAAACCTCACCCGCGGCGAGGTTCTGTATGCTGTAAGTACCATCTGCTAGTGAGCCGCTGCCCAAGGCTACACCATTCCCATCGACTGTTGCAGATACAAGGCTCTGCGAAGCCACGCCAGAAACGATAGGAACACTGGCGGTGGTGTCAAATGATGTGGCGCCACCTTCGTTAGTTACTGTTAAGGTGTACTGAACGGTATCACCGGCATCTACGTTTCCTGCAGAAGTAGCAAGTGAAACGGTCAATTCTGGAGCACGAACAAGAATTTTAGCTGACTTAAGATCGGCAGTGATTGCATCAGGCGTATTGGTCGAAGTACCTTGGAATAAGTTCGCCAATTCCAACCCATCAGCATAGGGCTTATCGGTTACCTCAACGGTAAAATCAACTTCTAGTACTTCAGCTTGGGTTGTTGAGATACTGCCCCAATCTAATGTTACGCTGTTTTCAGCGGATGATACCGTGATTGTAGGTGTGAGGGTTGTTACGGTATTCTCAGCGGTATAAGAGAAGCTGGTGTTGCTCGCAATATTTGAATTTGTATCGACAGTCGTTTCTGGGATTAAGAAAACGGGCAAAGGAAGAAAATCTACAAATACAATGTCGTTAGTATCGCCAGAAGGAATATCCATGCGCAAACGATAGATAACGCTTTCACCCGGTGCGTACTGTAATAGTTGTGTGGTTGTATCGCCGTTACCGTCAACAAGAAATTTAGAGGTACGAATACCTTCAATAGAGACCGAAGCACTTGAGCCTTCCAAGCAGCTCGACGCACCACTTGCTACGTTATATTGTGCGCTTTGAGAAAACGACAGTGAATCGTTAGCAACGACAGGGGCATTACTATCAACCCCTGTGTAACCACCAACGTAATTTTGCTGAATATCTACGGTGTAAGAAACCGTCAAAACGCTTCCCCCCGGAAGCGTGCCTGTTGCGTTAGTAACGTTGTAAGTGATGGCCTCATTTTGACTGGCATCAGTACTTGAAGCAGGCCTCGTTATGTTAAACGTACTTCCACCATAGTTAACCGTGATATCAGATGAAAAATCGACGCCATCGGCTATGGTGTCGTTAAGAATTAAAGAGTCTACCGATACGTAATCAGAAATTTGGATTGAGTTAGTAACGGTAAGTGTGTTGCCGGGACTTGACTCTCCTGTATTTACACCTTGCTGTATTGCAACATGCTTTGCCGTAACCGTGTCACTGCTAGAAACCTGGGTAAGCCCATTGCCGTTAAAACTCGCATTAAAGTCAAGCGGATGCACAATACTTGACGCACTGCACTGCTGCGCATTCAGGACATTAATAAAATGCATGGGGTAGCTCACGCGCACATCATTTGCACTGCTTGTTCCCGTAGCAGAAGCACACGAAACATCTAAAATGCCACCGGGGTTTGACGTAGAGGGTTGACTATTTATAGAGCACCCAGTTCCACCAGTTATCGTAGCTTGATTGCTATACTGAACACCGTTGTCTAAAACATCTGTGAACTGTAAGCTGTCTATCGTAGGGCCATTTGCAACATCTAACGTATGTGTAACGGTTGCTGAAAAACTTGGGCCCGCAGCAAGCTCGTTTTCCGCAGCAGAGCTTTGCGTAGTTACTTGGTAGAGGGCTGCCTCAACCGACGCACTTTGCGTTGTTCCCACTATTGGGCCGTTATCACCTGTTGCTGTGTCACCAAATTCATAAACAGGCGTTACCTCGATAGCAAACGCTTCCGCTGGCGTTGCATTGCTGTCTATAGTGAAACAAACATTTGTAGTTAGATCAGGGCCATTGGTTACAACCGAGCCCACTGGGATATCTACCGTTGAAAAACTGAACCCTTCAGTGCCCGCAACGGTTTGCGCAATGATAGGATCTTCGAGCTCATTGTTGTTCGCAACGGTGTCAAACGTGCCTACATTAACCGTAGCGCTGTTACTTCCTATAAACGTCGCACCGTTAAATGTTAAGTCAGCATCATGAATAACGCGAAGATAAGGGCCATACCCTGTTGTACCTGAGTTAATTAACGGTATGTCGTAACAAAATGACTCCCCTATAAACGCGCTTTGCGGCGGTGAGTTTGTGATGACAGGGGTTGCTGCTTGCGCGCTTTGCAATGCGCCTAAGAGCAATGAAGTACCGATGATGGCTTTGGACAATGTGCGGATCATGCCTTTCCTTTCATTCGTTTTTTTCTTTTTAAAACAGTTAGCTATCGGGTTCAGTTGTAATCACTTCATGCTTGTTTTCATCGAACTCAACGTAAAAAACCATTGAATACATTCAAATGATAAAACCTGAAAACTAGTACAAGATTTAACTTCTCGCCAGATAGAAAGCAGTAACTATTAATAAACAAAAACTAATATCTCTTTATTTTATATAGAGTTACTGAGCAAAGCAGACCATAACGCGTTGAAAAGTGTAAAGACAGTAGACATAAGGATAAGACAACAAGGATAGGGGTAAACCCCTATAGCAATTACTAAACCCCCAAATTTAGTTAGCTGTATGAATCATTAGATTTATTATCGAGCGATATTATTTAAAACCCACACCTTCATATTGGTATAAAAATCAATACTCACGTATTGAACCACATCTCAGAGTTAAGCTTTATAATTAACCAAGAGGTCAAAAATCCATGTTTTGAGTAAACTCAGTTCCTATTAAAGGCCGTGCTCCCTCATCACGAACAAAACATAAAGATGGAAAGAAAACAAACCTCCATCAGACGTTATCACTTAGCACTCTTTTGGATTTGAAACGTTTTTTTACTCAAATACATCAAGCATTCGTTGCGTTATTTTGGGTCATCCTAAATTCGGGTAATTAGCTCCTCGCCATTAAATTTTTCTTATTTTTATTCTCTTTCTATTGATCTTGATCAAACTAATAACTAAACTTTCAGTAATTTCTGAAACTTCTGGAAGGTAAAAATGAAAATGACGCCTTTAATTACATCTGCGGTAATGCACTTTGGCGAAATGGGAAGTCGTTGGGGTTTCAACAGAACAGTAGGGCAAATTCTTGCGCTTATTGTTTTAAACGAAGAGCCCAT
The DNA here is from genome assembly GCF_013113925.1 of Alteromonas sp. 07-89-2. NCBI lineage: Bacteria > Pseudomonadati > Pseudomonadota > Gammaproteobacteria > Alteromonadales > Alteromonadaceae > Alteromonas > Alteromonas sp. 07-89-2. The sequence goes on from NZ_VTYM01000005.1 coordinate 102,883, forward strand.
TTCGGCGCAGGAAATTGCAGATGCGCTCAACATATCCAGAGGCAATACCAGCATGGGTTTAAAAGAGCTTCAGTCATGGCGCTTAGTTAAACAGCATCTTGTTCCTGGTGAGAGAAAAGAGTTCTTTATTCCGGCTGGCGATATTTGGACATTGGCCAATAGAGTATTTGAAGAACGAAGAAAGCGCGAGATAGACCCAACCATGAGTCTACTGCGTGATTTGTTGCTTGACGCACCTGCCAATGAAAAAGAGGCAAATGCACAACATAAACTGAACGAAATTCACGATTTACTCGAATCAATTACGGCATGGTCTGAAGAGCTTCAAAATCTTGGGCCTGAAAAGTTAAACACGTTGATGAAGTTGGGTTCTGGCGTGGGCCGTATGCTTGAGCTTAAGGACAAGCTACTTCCGGGGAAAAACAGCGTTAACTAAGGGGGCCTTCTGTGGATGCATTCTTGCTGTCTCGTTTACAATTTGCGTTAAATATTAGTTTTCATATTTTGTTTCCAACCATCACCATGGCGATGGGCTGGTTTCTATTTTACTTTAAGCTGCGCTCTAATATTTCAGGTCACCCTGTGTGGATGCGTATGTATCGCTTTTGGGTACGTGTCTTTGCCCTAAGCTTCGCCTTGGGTGTAGTAAGCGGCGTCACCATGTCATTTCAGTTTGGTACTAACTGGCCTGGATTTATGGAGAAAGTAGGTAATGTGGCGGGGCCACTACTCGGTTATGAGGTACTTACCGCCTTTTTCTTAGAAGCCACGTTTTTAGGCATCATGCTGTTTGGCATACGCCGTGTTCCGAACTGGCTGCATACGGCTTCAACCCTTATTGTTGCACTTGGCACCACTACTTCTGCGTTCTGGATATTAGCCTTAAATAGCTGGATGCAAACCCCACAGGGCTTTGAAGTGGTCGACGGTGTGGTGTACGCCACAAACTGGAAAGAAATTATCTTTAACCCGTCTTTCCCTTACCGCTTTGTACATATGATGTTAGCGTCTGGACTGACGGCCAGCTTCCTGATTGCTGGGCTTTCAGCCTACCGCATGCTTAAAGGCGACGACAAGCTTGCGCCTAAGCTCGCGCTTAAAACCGCCACCTATACGGCGGCAGTGTTAATCCCGCTACAAATTTTTGCTGGCGACATGCATGGTTTAAATACGCTTGAACATCAGCCTCAGAAAGTAGCGGCGATGGAAGGACTTTGGGAAACCACTGAAGGTGCACCTTTGTTACTTTTTGCAATTCCTGACGAAGAAAGCAAAGAGAATCATTTTGAAATTCCCATTCCCTATGGCGCAAGTTTAATTCTTACTCACGAACTTAAGGGCGAGATTAAAGGGTTAAATGAGTTTGAAGGAGAGCATCCGCCTGTTGCTCCTGTTTTCTTCGGTTTTAGGGTTATGGTGGGTATGGGCATGTTGATGCTCGCTGTGTCATGGCTTGGCAGTCTTTATCTTATGCGTAACAAAGACTTCCCAATTTGGCTTAAACGCACGTTTGCAGGCATGGCGTTTAGCGGCTGGATTGCTACGTTAGCAGGCTGGTACGTAACGGAAATAGGCCGTCAGCCCTATTTGGTAAGCGGTGTGTTAAGAACCGCTGATGCCGTTACCCAATTGCCACCGGCGAATATTGCTCTGTCTTTCACGCTTTATCTTGTTATCTATACAGTGCTTCTAATCGCATACATGGGAACACTTATGTTGATGTGCAGAAGAGCCGTTGAAATTGAAGAGATAACGACGGAAGAGCGCGAAGTTGCCAAGGCAAAAATGCAACCTACTGACCCAGACCCAAGCACGGTTTAAGGAGAGCAAACATGTTTGAAAGTGTATCAGCAGAAATGCTCGGAAATATTTATGTGGGTTTACTTGGTTTATCTGTATTGCTGTACGCCATTTTAGATGGCTACGACTTGGGTGTGGGTGTACTTATTCCGCCAAGAACAGAAGCGTTTCGCGATGACATGATAGCCTCCATAGGCCCTTACTGGGATGCTAATGAGACGTGGCTTGTGCTCGCCATAGGTCTACTGCTTATTGCTTTCCCTGAAGCCCATAGTGAGTTTTTACAAACCTTGTACTTGCCTGCAACCTTCATGTTATTAGGGCTTATTTTGCGCGGCGTAGCGTTCGATTTTCGCGCCAAGGTTGTGCAGGTGAAAAAGCGTAAGTGGGACATGGTATTCAAATACGGTTCGCTTTTAACCACATTAGCTCAAGGGTATATGTTAGGTATATACGTGACGGGGCTTCGCACAGATATTTGGGCGCAAGGCTTTGCACTTCTCGCTGCATTTGGTGTTACGGCTGCCTATGCGTTTATTGGCTCGTGCTGGTTAATACTTAAAGGCGAAGGTGAGCTTCAACAAAAAGCGTATTACTGGGCCAGAAGAGGTTTAGGGGTACTGGCAGTAGGGATTGTCGCGGTAAGTATCGCAAACCTAACCTTACACGATGACGTGCGAGATTTATGGTTGTCTGCTCCTTGGGGCTATGTGCTTTTCGCTATTCCAGTAGCGTGTTTTGCGCTCTTAGCACTATGTGGTGTGTTGCTTAAAAAACTGCCTGATGCACAAGGGAAAGGCGAATGGCTTCCGTTCTTTATTGCCCTTCTAGTATTTTTACTTTGTTTCACCGCATTTGGCATAAGCTACTATCCGTTTATCATCCCTGGACAGATGACGGTGATGGATGCGCTTAGTGATGCAAGCTCTCTGCGCTTCTTGCTTGTTGGCGTAGTTATTGTAGTACCTATTATTTTGGCTTATACGGCCATGGTATATAAGATATTCTCCGGTAAATCAGAGAAGCTTTCTTACTACTAGCCTTTGTTAATGGGATCGCAGCAGATCCCAATTACTTGAAACAATAGTGAACATCATTGAAATTCAATGGTGTTCACTTTCTATTCAGCGCTATACTAAACGCTGTACATTGCGAGTTTCTTGCGGTTCCCGACGCCTTTCCTGTGCTTGGGGCATTTGCGGCGACCAGTATCCCCAATCCACGAACTCGATCTGAAAACCTGCGATCAAAATATGATCCTTTCCCTCGAACAATGTATACCAATGACTAGGGGATGTTTAGCGTTAGCTAGTCTACCCTTAAGGTGTGATCAAAATTTAAACGTTACTTACCGTTAAATATTTTGTTGACATCAAACTGTAATATTACTATATTTTATTTGGGGCAATTTTTAATAGAAGGAGCCAATACCATGGAAAATGTATTCCATTCGTTCTCACGGTTCTTCAAGCGCGCGCACCCCTACACAGTCGCTCACTATATCGGCCGTAAAAATGCGCAGCGTATCTTAGGATGTAAAATCAAAAAGAAATCCAAGATATTTGCCGACCAGCACGTTGAAGACCAAAATCATTAATTTATATGGGGCCCGTCAAACCGGCCCCATTTTTTTAGCTCAATTTAAATCTATTAACGTTTTCCTGAAGGTTCTCAGCCAGGCTGAATAAGCTTTTCGCTTCACTATTCACATTGGTATTCGCGGCTTTTACTTGATCGCCCAGCATTTGAAAATCTAGTGCCCCTTCGCGTGCAACTTGCACCTGATCTTTAGCGTGTTGTACAAGAGCCGAAGCCTCATTGCTCACCTCAACTAACGATAAAACACTTTTGCGTCCGTCTTCCAACGTAATCACCAGCTCATTGGCAAGCCCCAATGCGTTGTGTGCCTTGTCTTTATTCGAAGTCATAGTTTGTACAGAATCACGAATTGACTGCACTATTTTTTCTAACATGGCATTAATTTCAACTGTCGATTGATGAGTTCTTGATGCTAGCGTACGCACTTCATCCGCCACCACCGCGAAACCTCTACCCGACTCTCCTGCTCTTGCCGCTTCTATTGCAGCATTAAGTGCCAATAAGTTAGTTTGATCAGCAATCTCAGCAATGGTTTTCACCACACTCGATACGTTTTTTCCATCGCTTTGCAGCTTATCTAACGTAGTAGCAGTTTTATCAATGTTCAGGGTTAAATCAGAGATGGCGCGCGCTGTGGTTTCCACATCCACCTTACCTTGCGCTATCTGGTGGGCACTACCTTTCGCTTGTTCCGCAGCCTTTATAGATAGAGTAAGGCTATGTTCCATTTCATCAGACAGATTATCCATGACTGACACTAGCTGCTTGATGTCTCCTTGAAAGCTTAAGATAGCGGTTGAAGAATGTGATGTTGCACTGTTAAGTGTTTGTGATGAGTGGTTCAGGTCATTCACTGCATGTTGAAGGTCAGTCATTCCCTTGTGAAATACGGCTAGTAGACCTTGAACGCTATGCGTTATCGCGTGGAGTTCTTGTAAATTTTGAGTAGGTAGACGTGACTGTAAATTGCGTGTTTTTGCAATATCGTCAAGCCTCTTAGCCATCTCTTCGATAGGATTTGCGATATTCCGCTTAGCAAGTATGTAGCCCATTATCGATACAGCCAGTAGCAATATGATTAGGCTGTAGATAGTGAACTGGCTCACACTGAGTTCAGCAGAAATAGCCATGGTTCGAGAGTTTGCAGCACGCTCAACACCCGAGCGTACCCCGGTTAAAAGTGCATTTAGTTCAGATGCTGCTTGGGTAATGACTTGAAGATTTTCCCGTGCAGTATCCCAATCTATAGATGTTGCTGACATCGTTTGCTGTAAAGACGCAGCTGACGCAACCAGTACATCAAACTTTTCTTGAGCGGCATCGCTTCCCATATAGCTGAATTGGGAAAATTTGGCGATGGTATCGTTGACGAGCCGGTCTTTCTGCCCGTTATATTCGCGACTATTTATTGTGGTTCCGTATAAGGAATACGCGATAAGCACCAGCTCTTTACTTTGAGTTTGTATATCATCGATAGCGCTTAACGAGGGTAATGTTTCATCCACGTAGGCTTCTACTAAGTTTTCGACATTGGCGTTGTTCTTAGTCAATACAATTGCCGCGATGAGCGACACAATTACAACGAGAAGATAACCGAGCAAGATTCTTTGCTTGATGGTTTTAAACATATAACCCCCATATTATTTAGGGGCACGCCTATACTTGTCGCACGTCTCTGCACCCTTTTCTATTCGTGGTAGGACAAAATATATACTTTTCCTACAATTGAACAAAAATAGACCGCTACGGTTGCTTTTTTCTTTCAGATTTTTAATCGGGAAGTTATCGAATTTGTGTTGTACCAATCCGCTCAGATAATTGCCCACTCAGAAGACGCTGGCAAGTTTAAAATGTTCGTACTCTTTGTTGTGTCACCTTGATGTAGAACCACTATACCTGCGGTAACACGCCGCGATTACGAACATTTTAACTCTCGTTGAGTGGGTAATTATCTATGCGGACTGGTATTACTTAGTGTCTTCAACTGCAAATTGCCTCATCTATCACCGAAGGTATTGAGAAAACCAATGCTAATTATGAGGGGTTAAATATGGTTAAGCGGTACCGAGGTTGTGTACTTAATCTGCTCCATTGCAAAGCTTGAAGTGACGTCGGAAAACTCTATACCGTTAACCAATCGCTTATAAAAATGATCAAAGCAATCCATATCGGTAACGAGGACTTTTAGCAGGTAATCGTATTCGCCAGACATACGATAACATTCAACAACTTCATCAAACGACGCGGCGTGCTTGGCGAAACTTGCCAGCCACTTTCCATCATGTCTGCCCGCTTTTACTTGCACGAAAACGGTCATGGCCAGCCCTAGGTGTTTTGCTTGCAACAGCGCTACTCGCCTAGAGATTATGCCCTTCTCTTCTAGCTTTTGAATACGCCGCCAGCAGGGCGTTACCGTAAGCCCAACTTGCTCAGCGATTTCTGCGACAGGCGTGTCAGCGTTATTCTGTAGCATGGCCAAAATGGCTTTATCTATTGTGTCTATACCGCTTGTTTTTTCACTACGCATAGTGAGATGTTGCCCTTTATTTCCATGTTCTCAGTTTTTCAGCGAATTACGTCAGGCGCTTTACTTTTATGGAGGCTATTTACAGCCACCAAGGCTGATTAAAGTCGACATTTTCTGGTGCAATTTCGTACTGAAAGGGAGGCGTGAATACATCCCAAAATGCATCCCGCAAGACCTCGTCTATTATGCTAAGTTTACCTGCATCGCGATAGCGAGATAGCAGTGTATTGTAAGCGTCAATCGGCATTTGCGGGTTAGACTGGCGAAAGATAACACGCCCTCCAAACTCTTCATACATCGCTTTTTCTGTTTGAAACTGTATAACCTGCTTGGCCGCTATCTCTTTAATGGGTTTCGTTGCCGTTTCACTTGAAACCTGACCTTCAAACTTCTCGATAAACTTGCTTACCAGTGTTTGGTTAACAGTTATGCCTTTTTGTTTTGCGTAGTCCTCTAAAACAAGCTCATAAATTCTGTTAGACGCATTTACACGGACCACATAATCAAGCATACCTGCGTAATTGTCTTTCGCTTGCAGCTTCAAGTTTTTACGTTCTTCTTCACTGGGCACGACGTCTGCCATACGGATTTCGGTATTAAGCACCATTGCTAAAACACCCTGCTCATCGACTTGTCCATTTGCCTGAGCAGCATAAGCAAGGTTTGAACTTAGAATAAGTAGCGCGGTGGCCAATGAAGATCGAATAGTTGATGTCATGCGCATTAAGCACTCCCTGTAGACGTATTTATACCTGCGGTAACAGGCCGTAATTACGAACACATTGCGTCTTGCTGAGTGGGTAATTAACTGTACGGACCGGTGTTACCTAAATGGTCGTTGAGATGAGTAAAGCATTAAACGCTATGACTACGCAATACCGTGGCGTACTGATATTAGGAATATGCTGCGAGCTTTAAATTTATTGGGTTGAACGAGTGCTTATGTGGTGTAGGCGAGAGAGGATGACGATAGCGACGCAGTAGACTAGCTATTGATGAAAAGCGTTATACGTTAAAAATGATATATACCAAAGCGATATGGACTAAAAGCTTTATGCACTAAAAGCTTTGGCGCGCGTTTAGCGTGAGTGCGGAAATACAGACATTAGAAAGAAAAACGGCGGTCAAATGACCGCCGTTTTTGAATTCTTAGATAGCTTGCACGTTAGCAGCTTGAAGACCTTTTTGACCTTCTTCAACTTCAAATTCTACTCGCTGACCTTCTGGAAGCGTTTTGTAACCGTCAGAGATGATCGCACGGAAATGAACGAAAACGTCCTTACCGCCGTTATCTTGAGTTAGAAAACCGTAACCTTTATCAGCGTTGAACCACTTAACTGTGCCTGTAACTTTAGACATGTCGTATAGACCTCAAATATCGTATTAAATTGCGCATAAGCGCGTGTAACAAAGTTCTTTAGAGTCTTTAAATTGGCGGAGTATTGGGTCTTACTTACGAATGGACAAACAACTTACAACAAATTACCGGGTAACTCGAGTGGTTTTACATATAGCAAATAATACAAAATCGCGTCTATTTAAAGACTTTGGCTTAGAGCCGTATCCACTATAACACTCTTCGGGACGATTACTATACAAATTAATTAATTAACTACGGAATTCATAAATATTTCACCGCAGCGTAACAAAAATCACAGCCCTTTTCGCCACGCTAAATACCAACAAATTGCGCCAATTACACCCGTACTTGCTGGGAAATACCAAGATAATGGGTACATTGGCAGTATTGCTGTCATTAACACAAAGGTGGCGCCCACTACGCTTAAATGAGTGGTCTGAGTTGTTTTCTTTTGCTCTTGAAGCAGTGCCAAATGTGCCCTTTGTTGTTGCAATGGCAAGCGCTTCATTTGCTGTAAACTGTCGTACAACAAATCTGGCATTTCAGGTAGTTTTTCAGACCAGAAAGGTAAGTTGTCTTTCACCTTTCCCATCATGGCGGTAAAGCCAATCTGCTCTTTCATCCAGTTTTCAAGAAACGGCTTAGCGGTTTTCCAAAGGTCGAGCTGAGGATACAACTGACGGCCTAAACCTTCGATATACAGCAATGTTTTTTGCAGTAGCACAAGCTGTGGCTGCACAACCATATTGAAACGTCGTGCCGTATTAAATAGCTGCAGCAGCACGTTACCAAAGGAAATTTCAGCCAGTGGCTTTTGGAATATAGGTTCGCATACCGTGCGGATGGCCATCTCGAATTCATCGATATTGGTATCCTGCGGTACCCAACCTGAGTCGGCGTGAAGCTGGGCAACCTTGCGATAGTCGCGGTTGAAGAAGGCAATAAAGTTCTCAGCCAGATAGCGCTTATCTTCACGATTGAGCGTACCCACAATGCCAAAATCGATGGCGATATATTTGGGGTTTTCAGGGTGTTCGGTAGAAACAAAGATATTGCCCGGGTGCATGTCTGCATGGAAAAAACTGTCGCGAAATACCTGAGTGAAGAATACTTCCACACCGCGCTCGGCCAATTTTTTCATGTTGGTATTTTGGGTAAGTAATGCGTCGATATTCGAGATTGGCAGACCGTAAATACGCTCCATAACCAACACATTGCTGCGACAGTAGTCACTGTAAATTTTAGGTACGTATAAGGCGTCTGAGCCTTCAAAGTTCCGCCCTAACTGAATACCATTTGCAGATTCACGCAGTAAATCAAGCTCATCAACAATGGTCTTGCGGTATTCCACAACCACTTCGACAGGACGCAGACGTTTGCCGTCAGGAAGCCAGCGTTGAAGCACGTTAGCCAAGCTAAATAAAAGCTCCATGTCCGCCACGATGGTATCGCGAATATCTGGGCGCAATACCTTTACCACGACGTCTTCGTTGTTATGCTTCAACTTTGCCGCGTGAACTTGGGCTATAGAGGCAGACGCCAGCGGCGCTTTTTCAAATTCACTGAATAATTCGCTTAAATCAGAAAGCCCTAGCGCTTGCTTGATAATGTCTTGTGCAGCGTCAGATGAAAACGGCGGAACTTTGTCTTGTAAACGGGCAAGTTCGTTAGCAATGGCAGGGGGAAGCAAGTCTCGGCGGGTAGAGAGCATCTGGCCGAATTTAATAAAAACAGGCCCAAGGTTTTGTAGTGCAAGGGTAATACGCTCGCCGGCTGACTTGCCCTTGTGCTTGTTTCGCACCCAAAAAATGGTATGACGCATAGCCCGCGCGTACCAGGGTAACCACTTTGCTGGAATAAGTTCGTCTAAGCCGTGTTCCAACAATACCTTGTTAATTCGGTATAACCTAACAATACGCATTTATGAGCCTGTTTCTCTCAATCTTACTTAAATTTTTCTTCTAGGCGGCGCAGTCTCGCATCGGCACTTTCTGCTCGATCGCGAAGCGCATTAACTTCGTCACTAAAGTGCATAACCGCCAGCTTGTGTGCAGCAAGCTGCTTTTCTTCTACTACGGCGTTGCCGAATACCTTCGCCATGGACGCTAGCGCTGACATCGACTTCTCATGCACGGTTTTCACCGTTTTCACGGTCTGATGGGCAATAACATCGTTGGTCTTTTGTGCCAGCAACTCTTCAATGTCGATATCGAGCTGCTGAAACAAGGCACTGACCTGCTGAGCAACATTGAGCTCTCCTTCCAAAAAGAGGGCCTTTTGCTGAATAAGACGAGTCAATTGACTGGTTTCTTTTAACTCTGGCAAGGTTTGTAGCGACGCTTTAATACAACAGTCTTTCGGCCCAAGGGACGCGACGGCGTCTTCAAACGAGCCTTGTTCGCTGAGTACGTCAATACGGTCAGAAAACGACAGCGTAATACCATAAGGAAGCGGCGAAATGAACGCGGTAAACCTGGCGCCAGCAAGCGCTTTTAGCCTTACTTCGCTGTCTTCGTCTAAAGACAGCAACTTGTTTAAAACCGATTCAGCCGTTGCGGTAACCAGCGCAGAAGTAGGCATTAAAACTTATAACCTCTATGTAGCGCTACAATACCGCCAGTCAGGTTTTGGTAATCACATTGCTCGAAGCCAGCCTGCTCGAACATCCCCTTCAAGGTTTCTTGATCTGGGTGCATACGTATGCTTTCCGCAAGGTATTGGTAGCTTTCTGCATCGTTCGCCACTAGCTGACCCATTTTTGGCAAAATGTGAAACGAGTACATATCGTAAAGTTTGCTGAGCTGCTCTGACGTAGGCTTAGAAAATTCTAATACCAGTAAACGGCCGCCTGGTTTTAACACGCGAAAAATAGAATTAAGCGCGTTTTGCTTTTCCGTTACGTTGCGAAGGCCGAATGCCATGGTCACCACATCAAAATGGTTGTCGGGGAAAGGCAGTGCTTCCGCGTCAGCTTGCACATAATCGATGTTGCTTACCAAGCCGCGATCGCGAAGCTTATCACGGCCTACTTTCAGCATAGACAAGTTGATATCGGCAAGGGTTACGCGCCCTGTAGGACCTACCAAACGTGAAAACTTAGCGGTTAAATCGCCAGTACCACCGGCAATATCCAATACTTTATTGCCCGTGCGAATACCGCTGCAGTCTATTGTGAAACGCTTCCATAAACGATGCACTCCCATCGACATAAGATCGTTCATTACGTCGTACTTTGCTGCAACAGAGTCAAAAACATTAGCAACTAAAGAGGCTTTTTGCCCTTTATCCACCTGTTTGAAACCAAAGTGCGTTGTGTGCTCAGTAGCATTGTCGATTGCAGAGTCTGCTTGCGTAGCGGGAGTTTGATTGTCGCTCATGACAGTCCTGTAATTTGAATATTTTTATTAATGCCGAAGTGTATAGGATTGTGTGCTCAAGCAAAAGCTTTATGCCTGACTGTCTCCTGATGTAAATCAAGCCTTTGACCTTTACAAAAGCGGAGCCTGCAAGGCACAAGCTCGCTTGTTTAGAAGACTAGAGCAGCTTGCTCTACGCTACCTGATTGTTTGTGCCCCAACTATAGGCAACAATCGCACTGATCTCTTGCAAAGAACGGCCACTTTCCTCATGCCATTGCGCAAATGCCGCATTGGCCGCCGACAGCGACTTTTTCGAGGTTAAGCCACCGTCGATAATTTCATTCTTTCGCAAGTAATCTTCCACGTCACGAGAGAATAAAAACGTGTCTATGCCTAGTGCACGAAGCATGTAGGGGCCGGTGTTACCGCCTAATCGCGCACCGCGTTTTTTCAAAAACGCCCAAAGCTCAGTGATATTGTCTTTTTCAAAGCCTGCTACGAACTTACCAAAGCTACCGTGCTCCAGGGCTACGTCTTTGATCATCATGGCATTGTCACGCACTGTCATCACTTTTTTATAGTTGCGAACAATGCGCTTATCTGACGCTTTTTGCTCTAACATTTCATCGGGCATCAACAACACTTTATCAATGTCGAACCCGAAAAACACGGTTTCAAAGTCGGGCCACTTTTGCTCAATAACTCGCCACACGAAGCCTGACTGGAACACTTTTTTGGTCATCGCCGCTAAAAAACGGTCGTCAGGAATTGCTTCAATTTGCGCTTTAGAAAGCGGTGCTTGGAGCATGGCTTCAAGCACCCTTTCACCGCCTTTGCGCTCGCACGCTCGGCGGTAGATAGATTGAAAAGACTCTAACTTAGACTCTTTCATGTGTGCCTAGCCTTTAATACCGCTGTGACGAAGCAAAGCGTCAACTTGGGGCTCGCGCCCTCTAAAAGCAACAAACAAGTCCATAGGAGGCTTACTGCCGCCCATTTCTAAAATGTTTTCTAAGAACGCCTTGCCCGTATCGCGGTTAAAAATGCCATCCTCTTCAAACTTGCTGTACGCGTCGGCAGAAAGCACCTCGGCCCACTTATAGCTGTAATAGCCCGCTGCGTATCCACCAGCAAATATGTGACCAAAGCCGTTTTGGAAACGGTTAAACGATGGAGGAATGACCACGGCCACCTCTTCACGCACTTTATCCAATGTGCCCTGTACGTCTACCTCACTGCCCTTTTCGCTATGCAGTAAGAAGTCGAAAAGACTGAATTCAAGCTGGCGTACCATCTGCATCGCTGACTGGTAATCCCGTGCAGCAAGCATACGCTCCAATAAATCAGCAGGAAGCGGTTCGCCAGTTTCATAGTGACCAGAGATAAAGTTAAGCGCGTCCTCTTCCCAGCACCAGTTTTCTAAAAACTGACTTGGCAGTTCAACCGCATCCCATGGCACACCGTTAATACCAGATACACCGGCTACGCGCATTTTAGTAAGCATGTGATGGATCCCATGACCAAACTCATGAAACATGGTCACCACTTCATCGTGGGTAAATAGCGCTGGCTTATCCCCTACAGGTGCGTTGAAGTTACAGGTAAGGTACGCAACGGGTAGCTGCAATTCGCCATTCATTTTTTCACGACGTACGCGACATTCATCCATCCACGCGCCGCCACGCTTTTTAGCTCGTGCGTACAAGTCTAGGTAAAAGCTGCCGCGCATCACATCGGCATCGTCAGTAATGGTGAAGTAACGTACATCTTTATGCCACGTATCGATGCCAGGCTGCTCAATAATTTTTAAGCCATACAGGCGATGTACAACTTCGAATAAACCAGACAGCACTTTATCTTCGGGGAAATAAGGGCGAAGCATTTCATCAGAAATCGTGTACTTTTCCTGTTTCAGTTTCTCGCTGTAATACGGTAAATCCCATGCCGCTAGCTCGCTGACACCATGCTTGTCTTTCGCGTACGCTCGTACTTCTTCAAGCTCTTTCTCTGCCTGAGGCTTAGACTTAGCCGCCAAATCACGCAAGAAACCGATGACCTGATCGGTAGAATCCGCCATTTTAGTCGCCAGTGAACGCTCTGCATAACTTGAAAAACCTAACAATTCAGCCAGTTCAGTACGCAGCGTTAAGGTTTCTTTGATTATATCGGTGTTATCCCACTTACCCGCATTAGGGCCTTGATCAGACGCTTTTGTTGCATAGGCGCGATACATTTCTTCGCGAAGTTCGCGATTATCGGCGTAAAGCATGACTGGCAAATAAGACGGAATGTCTAACGTAAACAACCAGCCTTGTAAGTCTTTTTGGTGCGCAGCTTGCGCCGCTGCTTCAAGGGCTGACTCTGGCATACCGGCAAGTTCAGCTTCATCGGTAATGTGTTTAGTCCAGCCCATAGTGGCGTCCATCACATTATTGGAAAAGGTTGATGATAGCTCGCTAAGCTTTGCCTGAATCTCTGCAAAACGCTTCTTTTGCTCTGCGGGAAGCGCTACACCTGACAAGGTGAAATCGCGAACGGCGTTTTCAATCACTTTTTGTTGTTCTTCGCTTAGAGTCGCAAATTCGTCAGACGCTTTGAGGGAAGCATAAGCATTGTAAAGGCCTTCGTGCTGGCCTACCCAAGTTCCATACTCAGATAGTAATGGCAAACACGCATCGTGAGCTTCACGCAATTCATCGCTGCTCACCACGCTATTCATATGAGAAACCGGCGAGAACATTTTGCTTAAACGATCATCGACCTCTTCAAGGCGCAGCACTAGATTTTTGTAAGAGTAATCTTTCGACGCCACGACCTCATCTATTTCGCTTTTGCACGCCGCAATGGCTTTTTCAATTGCAGGCTTAATAGAGGCAGGTTCAATAGCAGAAAAAATTGGTAGACCATCTACCATTTCAATTGCAGGGGTTGTCATAATCTTTTTCACTCTTAACACTTTGATAGAATAATGATGGGGCTTCGCTGATTAAAAGCAAGCTATTGTTTTAGCCACTGTTGACCTATTTTGAACTTACTAGCCGTTAACGTGCATGGATCATGATTATTGCCTATATTTACGAATTCAATGAATGCCGCTGCACCGTTTTTCTTAATGCCCCTCATAAAAGCTGAACAACACAGCCACCTCTACTAAGCGCTGTCACAAATGTCACATTTCATCCTTTTGTCTACTTTGTCCCTTCGCTGTTCAGCGTCTATAATTTCGATTAATAAATCTACAAGGCATAGATATGAAAACGTTGACCTCAGGCGAAATAGCCTCGTATTGCGATGTAAATCTGCGCACCGTAATTCGATGGATTGAAAGCGGCAAGCTGAAAGGCTTCAAACTTCCTGGGCGTGGAAACAACAGAGTATTAGTAGAAGATTTTGTCGCCTTTCTTGAACGACACGACATGCCAATTCCCGATTCATTGAAAGGCATTGCCACGCCCTCAATATTAATTGTTGACGATGAAATGCCAGTTGCCAAGTCTATTCAGCGCGTGGCCAGACGGGCGGGTTATGAGTCGTATATCGCTACAGGCGGCTTCCAAGCGGGGATTATGCTAAGCCAATACGAGCCCAAAGTCATGACCCTCGATTTAAGTATGCCAGGCATGGACGGTTACAGCGTTATCGAATTCACGCGAGATCAAAGTAAATATAAAGATCTCAAAATTGTGGTCATATCGGCACTCGATGAAATTAGCCTGGAGCGCGCGCTTGAGATAGGGGCTGATGCCACCTTACAAAAGCCGTTCTCAAACCATGACTTAACAATGGTCCTTGAGCAGTTTATGTCGATGTAAATCGATTTAAAGGGAGTGACATTATGGCTTGGTTATCGCGATTCGCTCTTTTAAGTTTGCTTGTAGGTGTTTGCGCATTACCGACAAATGCTAAACCCCTTACTTTTGCTGTTGTACCTCAACAGTCTGCCAAGAAAATGGCTGAAACATGGCAACCCTTAATCGACTATGTGAGCAATTACACCGGTTTTGAGATTGATTTTAAAACCGCAAAAGACATTCCTACTTTTGAGGCGAATCTCGCCGACGGCAAATATGATATTGCCTATATGAACCCCTACCACTTTGTGGTTTTTAATGAATCTGCAGACTACCGCGCGCTTGCGCGCCAGCGCGATAAAGAAATTCGCGGCTTACTTGTTGTACGTAAAGACAGCCCCATACGCTCTCTGGAAGACTTAAGCGGTACTGAAGTAGCCTTCCCAGCGCCAGCTGCGTTTGCTGCCACAATTATCACAAGCGCTCACTTGCGGATGAAAAGCATTGCTTTTGTACCGCGCTACGTCAATTCTCATGACTCTGTGTACCTCGCAGTACAACGGGGCTTTTTCAATGCTGGGGGGGGCATTGTCCGTACGCTTAACAGTTCACCTGACGACGTTAAACAAGAATTACGTGTCCTTTGGAAGAGCAAGGGTTATACGCCTCATGCTATCGCAACCCATCCAAATATGGCGCTCGCTGACAGACAAGCTATTCTTAATGCATTACTTGCTTTGTCGAACGACACAAGTAAGTCTTGGATTTTAAAAGGTATTGGTTTTAACGGCTTTATAGCGTCAAACGACAGTGATTGGGACGACGTGAGAGCATTGGGAATAGCGTCGCTATCGAGGCCGCATTTATGAGTAGACTCGTATGAA
The DNA here is from genome assembly GCF_013113925.1 of Alteromonas sp. 07-89-2. Classification (NCBI taxonomy): domain Bacteria; kingdom Pseudomonadati; phylum Pseudomonadota; class Gammaproteobacteria; order Alteromonadales; family Alteromonadaceae; genus Alteromonas; species Alteromonas sp. 07-89-2. The sequence goes on from NZ_VTYM01000005.1 coordinate 118,203, forward strand.
ACTGTCGTTGCGTATAAAAACAATAACAGGCATCGCATCAATAGCAGCGCTTTTGCTGCTAGTGCTCATTGTGACGGTGTTTCAGCTACTTAATGACCTTGTCGACAGTAACATAAAGAAGTCAGCCGACACCACGGTTGCCCTTTTTGTTTCGACGACAAAAAATGCCTTTTTAAGCTACGACCTTGCAGCTCTTGATGCCGACGTTTCAGAAATCCTTACCAACCCCAATATTGCTTACGTCAAAGTTAAAGACAAATTAGGCAGAGTTTTCGTAGAAAAGGGGAACACCAACGCACTAAACCGCCCTTTTACTGCCGACACAAGTGTTTCAGACGCTGATGATGGTATTTACGACACCCGAGCCCCCATCATGGTGAACAGGACTTTGTACGGCTATGTAGAGATTGGACTTAACATTGCTTCAGTAACTGAATCTGTGTCAAGGGTGAGAAACTGGACAGTTACACTGGCTTTTCTAGAATTTATTTTGGTCGGATTGTGCTCTTACTTACTCGGTTCTTACCTGATGTCGCAACTTCATCAATTACACGAAGGCGCTAAACGTTTAGGTGATGCAGTGAAAAACAACAGCTATCAAGATGTTTTTGTTCCCGTGCGCGGCACTGATGAGTTAAGCGAACTGGCAGAGGCATTTAATCAACTGGTTGAGCGTTTGAAAGAAGAACATGCGCAGCGTCAATACGCGCAAGATGAGCTTAAAGAGCTTAACACGCTACTTGAAGAAAAGGTTCAGGATAGAACCGCATTGCTGCATCAGAAAAACTATCAACTCCAAGAGGCCAATAAAGATCTAAAAGAGACCCAGGTACAACTACTTCAAGCTGAGAAGATGGCGTCAGTTGGCCAGCTCGCAGCGGGTGTCGCCCATGAAATTAACAATCCTGTCGGTTTTGTCAGCAGCAACATATCCACCTTAAGTGAGTACGTTGCTACCTACCAAATGATATTTTCACAAATTAACGCGGTCCTTAATGAGCAAGACGAGGGTAAGCGTGCTTCTGCCTTGTCAGAACTAGAAAAAATGTTAGCTAATCAGGATATGGCGTTTATCAATGAAGATATCACCGACCTTCTCAGCGATTCGAGAGACGGTTTAAGTCGGGTTGCTGAAATTGTAAAAGGGTTAAAGCTATTCTCTCGTGTAGACAGTGACCACATGCAGCAGCACAACATTAATGATTGTGTACGCACTACCCTTGCCATGGTGAACAACCAATTAAAGTATATTTGTACTGTTGAAACGCATTTAGGCAAAGTCCCTGACGTTGCCATGAATGTAGGCAAGGTTTCTCAAGTTGTTACCAACTTACTCATTAACGCGGGACAAGCGATAGAGAGCACGGGTAAGAACGGTAAGGTAACTATTACCACCTGTACTGCGGGCAAGTTTGTCGAGCTTCGTGTAGAAGACACTGGCTGCGGTATTCCATCAAGTCATTTAGACAAACTCTTCAATCCATTTTTTACAACTAAACCTGAAGGGCAAGGCACTGGCTTAGGTCTTTCAATTTCGTTTGGCATTGCTCAGGAGCATGGCGGCACGCTCTCAGCCACCAGCAAAGAGGGAGAAGGAAGCATATTTACGTTAGCGCTCCCCCTTGTTTCACACTCAGACAAAACATTAGAGAGCGAAGGATGAAGCAACTAATAGTGTTATCAAGCAGCATTGCGTGTAATAGTTGTAACGTCGCTTATAAGGATAATAATTTATGACAGAGCCTACTACAGAACAAGCCACGACCTACACGGTTCTATTTGTCGACGACGAGCCGAATATCCTTCGCGCTATTAAGCGTGCGCTGTTCACTATGGACATCACCTTACTGCTTGCTGATAGTGGTGCCAAAGCGTTAGATTTAATGAGTAAACACGATGTTCATGTAGTTATTTCTGACATGAAAATGCCGCAGATGTCAGGTGCGGAATTACTCGAACAGGTCGCTATCAATTATCCCGAGACTTTTAGAGTTGTGCTCACCGGCTATGCCGACATTGAGTCAACAATTAAAGCTGTAAACCAAGGCAAGATACACCGTTACCTGCAAAAGCCATGGGACAACCAAGAGCTTATCGCTGTTGTAGAAGAAGGCTTAGAGCGAGTTAAGTTAAAGGCGGAAAACCTTCGTCTACAAAAACTAACACGACTGCAAAATAAAAAGCTACGCGACGTAAATGCCTCACTAGAACAAGTGGTTCAAAAGCGCACGCGCCAAATAAAAGCGGCGCTAAATAAAATCGAAAAACACAACCTTGCAATGGAGCAGGTGCTGTTCAACGTGATAAGCATTAACCCTGACATTAATGGTAAGTTTGCCATTGAGGTTAGCGAGTTGGCATCAAAACTGGCGCGTATTGCTCGGTTAGAGAAAGAAGAAATCAAACAGGTGCGTTATGCGGGGCTTATCTGCGAGCTTGGGTTACTAGGGCTTGAAAGCGAAGATTTTAAGGCGCCTTTTTCAAAACTTAAATATCAACAGCAGCAAAACTATCTATCGCAAACCAAGCAGGCTGCGTTAATACTTGCTCCGGCGCACGAACTACATCAAGTTTCTGACATTATTGAATTTCAGTTCGAGCACTATAATGGCTCAGGCTTGTATAACAAAGTTGCAAAAGAAATACCTGCTGGCGCGCGTATCTTGGCCATAGCCCGAGATTACTGGCGCTTAGTAACTGGCAGAATGAGCGGCATCGAAATGAGCCCTCGCGATGCCAAACTAGAAATGAAAAAGCACAGAAACACCCGCTATGACGGTGAATTTTTGGACCTGTTGCTCGAAGCAGAAGATGTAACGACATCTAAACTGCTTTCTACATCATTGAAAGCCTCGCAGCTCAAAGCAGGCATGGTACTAGCCCAAAATTTGTATAACGATAGTCACATCCTTATCCTTCCCGAGGGACATGTGTTTAGTGATGCCACCATTCAAAAACTCGTACACTTTGAAGAAGAACGTGGAAAAGCGTTTAGTATTCAAATAGAACCAGAAGAGCTTTCTGCTACTATAAGTGAATAAGCTTTAAAGATTACGTGCTGAAAGCAGGATGAGCGATGCATGAATATGCTTCGCTTTGTCTTAGCCTTTTAATTAGGCTGCACTGTCCCCATTGATAAACTAAATGAAATTCCCTAAAGCAAATCTCGGTCTTTTGATTACTCTTTATGACAAGACCGATAGAGAATGATTTGCTGTGCGAACCTTCCGAAGGCATTTATGCTTATCGTTTACGTTCGCCTAACCGACAAAGAAGGCTTTTTGAATGACACATTTTGATTATATATGTATTGGCGGTGGCAGCGGTGGTATCGCATCTGCAAACCGTGCAGCTAAACATGGAAAGAAGGCCGCCATCATTGAAGCGAAAGATATTGGCGGTACTTGCGTGAACGTTGGCTGCGTGCCTAAAAAAGCCATGTGGTACGGAGCACAGGTGGCTGAAGCGATACATCGCTATGCACCTGAATACGGGTTCGATTTGTCGGTAAATCACTTTAGCTGGGACAGCCTAATTGCCAGCCGCCAGGCTTATATTGAGCGTATTCATGCTTCTTACGACCGCGCTCTTACCGCAAATGACGTTACCTTAATTCGCGGTTTCGCGAAGTTTATCGATAACAACACGGTAGAAGTCAACGGCGAAAAGTACACGGCTGGTCATATTACGATTGCTGTAGGCGGCCGCCCAATCATCCCAGATATTGAAGGTGCTGAGTACGGTATTGATTCTGATGGTTTCTTTGCCTTAAAAGAGCAGCCGAAACGCGCTGTCGTGGTTGGCGCAGGCTACATTGGAGTGGAATTAGCCGGCGTTCTTCACGCCCTTGGTACAGAATCGCATTTGGTAGTTCGCAAACACGCTCCGCTTAGAAATTTCGACCCTATTATTCACGAAACTTTGGTTGACATGATCCACGCTGAAGGTTGCAAATTGCACGACCATGCTAGCGTAGAGAAAGTGGAAAAAGCTGACGATGGCGAGCTATCAGTACACTTAACCAATGGCGAAGTGTTAAAAGCTGACTGCTTGATTTGGGCGATTGGCCGTAAACCCTCTACCGACAAAATTGATATTGAAAATACCGACGTTGAACTGAACGACAACGGCACGGTTAAGGTCGACAAATATCAAAACACCACGGCAAAGAATGTCTACGCGGTTGGTGATATTACCGGTGAAGCAGAGCTTACTCCGGTGGCAGTTAAAGCGGGTCGCTTGCTAAGCGAACGCTTATTCAACGGCCAAAAAAACGCTCACATGGATTACTCGCTTATTCCAACCGTTGTGTTTAGTCATCCACCCATTGGCACTATTGGCCTAACTGAGCCAGAAGCTATTGAAGAATACGGTGAAGACAACGTTAAAGTGTACACCTCTAGTTTTGCGTCTATGTACACCGCGGTAACCCGCCACCGTCAGATGACCAAGATGAAACTTGTATGCGCGGGTGAAGACGAAAAAGTGGTAGGCCTTCACGGTATTGGGCACGGCATGGACGAAATTCTGCAAGGCTTCGCCGTTGCCATAAAAATGGGCGCGACCAAAGCTGATTTTGATGCGTGTGTAGCTATTCACCCCACCAGTGCAGAAGAGTTTGTAACGATGACCTAGAGAGACGCACTCAATTGAGCGCTTTCTCACAAAAGCCGGCATTAGCTTATTAGTTAATGCCGGCTTTTTTATGTGTTTAACTTACCTTTTCTAGCTCAACGGGCACGCCATTTAGCACCGCATTTCCCGATAGTTCGTCCACCTGTAAATCGTCAGTAAGAATATTGGTGTTTACCCCAGGGTGCTGACTTGCCACAGACAACTTTATGCCTTTTTTGTTGTGCCCCCATCCATGGGGAATAGATACCACGCCGGGCATAATTGCATCTGTGATTTCAGCCTCTATGGTTAGCCGGCCAACCCGCGATTTCACACTTACTTCATCGCCATCTGTAATGCCATATTTAGCCCCGTCATCTGGATGAAGCTGCAGCGTACACCGATTGTTGCCTTTCACCATACGGGGGCTGTTATGCAGCCACGAATTATTGGTTTTAATATGCCGGCGCCCTATCAAAACGACGGACTGATTTTGCGGCGTACCATGGTTCGCTTTCCCAAAGAAATGCGCGTTAACCCTGTCTAAGTCAGACATGAAATAATCAAAGTCTAAGTGAATTTTCTTATCTTCATGGAACAAGGCATGAGGCAAAGACGGCTGTAGCGGCCCCAAGTCGATACCGTGTGGGTGTGCTTTAAGCGTATCAATCGACAACCCGCCTTCCGGGATAGCGGTTGAAGTTTCGCTTAAGTTAGCATCAGCGCCCTCTTTTTTACTTGCTGCTCGACCATAAAGACCTGCTTGCAACAAATCATCGACCACACCTTTAGGCTGCTTGTCCCAAAGCGCAGCATAGTGTGCGGTGTTTTTTCCGTTTAGCGCATCGAGCCTTTCTGCTAACGAAAGGTATATTTGCCAGTCGCTAAGCTGGTATTCGTCAATGTCCACCACCGCTTCCGAATACTTAGCGAAATTTCGCACGGCAAAGTTGTGAAAAACAATGTCGTAGTGGTCGCGTTCTAGCGCGGTTACCGGAGGAAGGATCACATCTGCATGTCGGGAGGTTTCGGTAACGTAAAAATCCACCGCAACCATAAAATCGAGTTGAGGAAATGCTTTATCAAGCTGTTCTGCATTTGGCGTAGTGACCACGGGATTACCTGCACCAATTACCATGGCCTTAATTTGTCCTTCTCCCGGGGTTAAGATTTCCTCGGCTAAACACGCCACCGGATACTCACCAGCAAACGCCGGAAGCCCTCTTACGCGAGAGGTAAATCCGCCCATGCTGCCCTTGCCTGATACAGGTAATACGTCGGCGGCTGGCTGAGTAAACATCATGCCACCCCGCTTATCTAGGTTTCCGGTGAGCATATTAAACAGCATGATGAGATACTGAGTGAGCGTACCAAACGCTTGTACGCTAGCCCCCATCCTTCCATAACAAACTGCAGACTCAGCATTGCAGAAGTCCAAAACAAGCTGAGTGATTTGTGAAGCTGTAATACCGGTGAGCTCGCTCACCTTTTGTGGTGAATAATCGCGAACGTATTTTTCGACCGCTTTTATATCCTCGGCATAAGGTAAAATTTCATCCGCCTTGTATAACTGCTTTTCAAACAATACATGCAGCATAGCTAGCAGTAACAGCGCGTCACTGCCTGGACGAATAAAGTGATGTTCACAGCTGATATCGGCAGTTTCGCTGCGTTTAGGGTCGATAACGACGACCTTCCCTCCACGTTTTTGAATGCCCTTTAAACGCTTTTTCACGTTTGGCACGGTCATAATGCTGCCATTAGAGGCCAGCGGATTCCCGCCGATGATCATAAAGTGCTGCGTGTGATCAATGTCAGGAATGGGAATTTGGGAGATATGACCAAACAGTCGTCGACTAACAATATGATGGGGCAACTGGTCAACGGAGGTAGCGGAATAGCGGTTGTGCGACTTGAGGGCACGATAGAAATACGGTCCGAATAATATTGAGCCCATATTGTGCGCATTGGGATTTCCTAAATACACACCTACCGCATTATTGCCGTGTGCCTGCTGGATGTGGTGTAAATTGTTTGCGACCAAATCAAAGGCTTCATCCCACGAAATCTCTTCCCAGGTGCAGTCTTCCAATGCACTGTCTTCCGATGCACTCGCCTCGCCGTCAATTCGTACCCTTTTTACCGGGCGCTTCAAGCGGTCAGGATCGTCGTACAAGTCTTTTAACGCACTCGCTTTCGGGCAGATATGACCTTGGCTAAATGGGTTTTCTTTATCCCCTTTTATTGACAGTATTTGACGGCCTTTCGTCGCTACCTCAATACCACACATTGCTTCACAAAGCGTACAAGTAGAATAATGCAATTGTTGTTCAGCGTTGCTCACGGTAATTCCTACACAATTCATTGTTAATGAGTTGTTACGAAATTAGCGATTATTGCTGTAATAGACAAGCATCACTGAAAGTGATGGTAGAGAGAAGGCACCTCGCCACAATTAGACGAGGTGCTATTGGTTAGAAAGAGTAAGTCACACCAAGGGTTGCTGTGGTGCCTAATCCTTTAATATTGTAGCCACCGTAGGTGTATGACTGAGCGCGCGCAGGATAGTAGTCGCTGTTAAACAGGTTTTCGACACCCATAAACGCGTTCCAGTTTTCAGCGAACTGGTACTGTCCACTTAGGTTAACAATATTATAGCTCGATATAGGTCCTTGATCGCCCACATAGTCGCCGTCAGCATTTGGCGAGAAGCGTTTACGATCACCCACATACAGATAGCTAACTGTTAACGATAAAGTGTCTGATGGCTTCCAGTTTACGTTTGCCGTTGCTTTGGGTGGACTAATTTGGCGAGAGCCAAGGTACACATCAGCTTCGGTATTTTTCCCTTCAACGTAACTATATGTGGCTATCACATTGAGCGTTTCAGAGATTCGATAGTCTACTAAGCCTTCATAACCCCAAATTTCCTGTGGTGCGCGTACAGGCTCATACACACCTGTCACTTCGTTGAAACTATTGGTCGTACCAAGTTCAGATGTACTTCTGTAAGCCGCAACTTCAAGGCGTACCTGGTCGAAAAGAGAAGTGAAACCCACTTCGTAGTTATCGATGATAGAAGCTTCCGTTTGAATAAGACCAATATCATCTACCGTTGCAGCGCGCAGTAGGCGGCCAATGTCAGCGATATCTGAACCTTGCGAGTAATTGAAAAACGGGCTAAAGCTGTCGCTCCAGTTATACTTAATTGCAATGTTATAAGTGGTTGCGTCGTAATCTATAGTGTCCCCCTTAACTTGAAGAGGAACAGAGCATTGAGTTTCAGAGCGACACAGCTTCAGTGTTTCGTAGTCATCAACCGATAAATCGATACTCTCCCTTCTCACACCTGCCTTTACAATAACGTCGTCGTGAATTACCCATTTTGTTTGTAAAAAGCCAGCTAAGCTGTCCATTTCCATTTCAGGAACCCACACGCGCCCATCAACCAGCGGTTGTGAGGTAGTGTCTTTCAGTGCGTCGATACCATAGATAAACGTGGCTTCTACGCCATCGAAATCAATGGCAGTATTAAACGTCGCGCGAGCGCCGCGCTTTTCAGAGCGAATAATAGACTGGCCGCCGTCGTAGCCTTCATCGGGGTTAGCTAAGTTAGGCGAAAAGAAGAATACGTTCTCAATATCTTGCGAGTACACATCAAGCGTCATTTCACTGTTTGCAAAGATATTGCTGTCTGTGTATTTCAAGGTGATGTTCTCATTTCCGTCAGGCCCCTGAGGTTTACCGCGTTTTTGCAGAGCTTCAGGTACGTGAATAGCGTAGGTTTTCACGCCTTCGTTGATGTCTCCGGGAACATCTCCCAAATCAGTTTTTTGTTGAGAGCTAAAGTAGTTGTAGCTAAATTGAAGGCGTTTCTCTTGATCGAAATCGTAACCAAATTTGGTAAAGTAGTTCTGTGTTTCAGCGTCTGACAGGCCGTACTGCAAACCTAAGATGTCGCCTTCTGCATCGCGCTGAACGCCGTTTTCCTCGTAACTGGCGGTAACAAGGTAATCGAAATTCTCCACCTTGCCGTTAATCGCAGCTGAAATACGCGCACCGGCTGACTCTTCAAGCTTCACTGCGCTAAAACGTGAAGACAAACTCACTTGGCCCTCATGCGTGTCTTGCGCTGTTGCTTGTTTGGTAATGTAGTTGATAATACCGCCTGACGCTCCATTGCCATAAACAGACGTAGCGCCCTTAATTACCTCAATTCTAGCAAGCGCGCTAGGGTCAATCGTTTTCACACCTAACGAGCCATTTCTAAGCGGCGTGGACTGAGGCACACCGTCAATCATCACAAGCGGAGCTCGTCCGCGCAAAGACTGGCCAGTATTGCTCGAACTACCTGTATCTGGAGCTAAGCCCGGCACCATCTGCGCTAACAAGCTCTGTAACTCGGGATTTACCTTTAGGTGATCTTCAATCTGCTTTCTTGAAATAACGGTGATTGACGCTGGTACTTCATCAATACTTTCAATAACACGACTTCCAGAAACGATAATACGTTCCATATCCTTTTGGGCATCATTAGCAAAAGAAGGCGCACTAACGGCTAAGGCAATGAGCGTAAGCGATGGTCTAAACATGAAAACTCTTTTAAGAAAATAAGGTTACGAAAGGCGCGTTATACTAAAGGTGTAGAAGAACAATGTAAAGATAATGAAAATTATTCTCATTATCTAAAGTGGCGTTTATACCAAAAGTAAAACCCTGTTATCGTAAAAAACGCAGGGAGTAATGCGATTAATAACCAGATAAATTCAAGCAATGGGCCCGCGAAATCACCAATGTGAAACTTGTATTTGAAGTTCCAAACCTGCGTCGCTACATTCGCTTTTGATGCATCGTAATAACCCGTTATTTCTCCATTTTGAGGGTTTGTCCAAACCCAGCTGTAGGCGTGAGACTCGCCGGGGTTTTGCATTCTGAAACCTATGTGTTCGCCTGAATTTTTTGGGAAGTAAATGCGAAATAGTGACGCATTGGGAAACACCGCTATGGCGTTTTGATAAGATGTATCGATAGCCACTGAAGCACTACTAGCATCGTGGGATAACGGTTCAGGTACTGGCCTTTTCTCAACTTTTGAAAAAGTAACGGTTTCCACCACCTGCTGCGTAGCGCTTTTCCAATTAAACGCCATGCCACTAAAAGCGATGAGTATTAGTGGTATAGCCAAATAAACGCCCAGCACTGTATGAAGTTGATACATGAGAATTCGAAACTTGGCGCGGCGTTTAATCGCAAGGCGTTTTATTCTATTTTTTGGCTTTACCCAAAGGTAAAAACCCACAATTACTTCAAGAAGTAGAACTAAGGCACTAACAGACACCCAATTTCTAAGTGGCCTTTCGTTGTCACCATCTTGATACAACAGCCATCGATGGATAGCCATGGTGAACCCATAAAACGTGCTGTAATAATCGTATCTATGAAGTATTTCGGTAGAGTTGGGGTTTACACTTACGTATTCGCCATTGTTGAGCTTCCCTTGCCAAGCGAGTTCAGGGTCTGACTCGGGCATTAAAAGCTCGACTTTCTGACCCGTCTCGTCTTCCAGCGCATTCACTATGTAAGAAAGGGGTAAGGGCGATTCGTGAGATTCTATGGTCCACTTCTCTGGTTGGACAAAGGTTTGGATATCTTTTGCATAAATTAGCAATGCACCGGTGATGCTAAGGCAAATAATAAATAACCCACATACCAGCGCTAATAGAAGGTGCAGTCGTCGTACCCAAAGTTTCAAAACAGCGCTCACAAATTGCGAAATAAACGCGAATAGTAACGATTCTCGAAAATTGGTCAATGAAAGTTAAACGCTAAAATCGTGCTTACAATCGCATAAGCTAAATGAATCTATCCTACTTTGCAGTAAGATTAACCTTAGTTTTACAATTCAAGAGTACGTATCTTCATGTTAAGTCATGTACTCTGATGTAGACAGAAAATAAATAACAAGCGGTTGGAAACACAATTATGATAACGACAAAGAAAAGTTTACTGGCCATCACGCTAGTAAGCGCCCTGGGCTTGGGCGTCGCACCTACTTTATACGCCCAAAACGACAGTGAAGAAAAAACAGAATCCGAGCTTGAAACGTGGGAAGTCAGCAACCCACCTTATGCATTAAACGAAGTCACTATCAAAACAAACGAAACCACGTGGTCTAGCTTAGACGTTGCACCAAACGGCGAGTTTATGGTTTTTGACATGCTGGGCGACTTGTACAAAGTGAGCATGAGTGGTGGCGATGCGACCCCGCTGACCCAAGACTTCGCATGGAATATTCACCCTTCAATTTCTCCAGACGGTAAACACATCGCATTTATCTCGGATAAAGATGGGTTAAGTAACGTATGGGTTATGGACATTGACGGTAGTAATCTTCGTCAGGTAACCAAAGAGAAAAGCAATCTTATCCACTCTCCTAAATGGAGCCCAGACGGCGAATACCTAGTGGTAACCAAAGGCATTATGTCGAGCCGCAGTATTCCGGCTGGCGAGATTTGGATGTACCACAAATCAGGTGGTGACGGCCTACAAATTAAAGCTCGTAACAGCGGAAAGCGCGACCAACAAAACATTGCTGACCCTGTATTCTCTCATGACGGCAAGTATATTTACTTTACCGAAAATACGGTTCCGGGCGCCCGCTTTGAATATAACCGCGACCCGTTAGAAGGCATTTTTGCTATCACTCGCTACGACCGCGAAACCGGCGAAGAGAGCCGCTATATTAGCGGTACGGGCGGCGCTGTGGTTCCTACGCCTTCACCTGACGGTAAATACATCGCTTTTGTGCGTCGCGTTAAAGATAGAACTGCGCTTTTCATTAAAGACATCAAGACAGGTGTAGAAACACCACTGACGTTAGAACTAGAGCGAGATATGCAGGAAGGCTTTGGTTCGGAAGGTTACTTTGCCTACTTCGACTGGATGCCAGACAGCAGCGAAATCGTATATTGGACAGGCGGTAAGTTCCACACTATCAACGTGAAAGATAAATCCACCAGCACCATGGACGTGACCGTTGAAGGCACGGTGAAATTTGCCGATGCGTTACGCTTTGACGTAGATGTCGCGCCTGATGAATTTGACGTTCGCATGATCCGCTGGTCTCAAATGTCGCCCAACGGTAAATCCGTACTCTTCCAAGCGTTAGGTAAACTTTATGTGCGCGACGTTAAATCTGGCAAAATTAAGCGTTTAACGAAACAAAACGACCATGACGAATACTATCCGCGCTTTTCTAACGACGGAAAGTCGATTGTTTATACGACATGGAATGACCAAGACCTAGGCTCCGTTCGCGTGGTTTCTGCTCGCGGTGGTAAAGGAAAGGTTATTACCCAGCAGCCAGGTCACTACATTGAGCCGTCGTTCTCTGCCGATGGCGAGAAAGTGGTTTTCCGCAAGTTTACCGGCGGCTACTTACTAGACCCAAAATACTCGGTTGAGCCAGGAATTTATGTAGCGGACCTTGAAGACGACACGGAAGAAAAAGTCTCTGAAGGCGGCTATAACGCGCATTTCGCAGGTAACGATGACCGGGTGTACTTCACCGAATCAGCGGGCGGCGAAGCTTACTACGAAACCCAGCTTTCAAGCGTTAACCTTAAAGGCAACGACAAGCGAACTCACCTTTACGGTGCAGATAAGGTAAGTGAGTACAAACTTTCACATGATAAGAAATGGGTTGCGTTTGTTTACCAGTTCAAAACGTACGTGGCGCCGTTTGTTGAAAATGGCAAGCGCATTACCATAGGCCCGAACATGACCTCACTGCCGGTAACGCAGCTTTCAAGCCGCGCGGGTGAATATTTAACGTGGTCGCCTGACAATAAAACCCTAAGCTGGTTTAACGGCCCTACGCTATTTAGCCGTTCACTTGATGAAGCCTTTGCCTTTGTTGATGGCGCTGCAGAAACCTTACCTGAGCCAGTAGCTGAAGGTATAGATTTGTCGTTCACCACTAAAGCTGATAAGCCATCTGGTTACAAAGCCTTGGTTGGCGGAAAAGTGGTAACCATGCGCGATGCCGACAATACCCAAGAGGTGATTGAAGATGGCGTTGTGCTGATTAAAGACAACCGCATTGAAGCAGTGGGTAAACGTGGCGATGTGACCATTCCTGATGATGCCATGCAAATAGACACCACGGGGAAAACCATTATCCCAGGGCTTGTTGATGCGCACGCGCACGGCTCGCAGGGCCGCAATGAGATTATCCCTCAGCAAAACTGGAGTCAGTACTCGAATGTGTCGTTCGGCGTAACAACCATTCATGACCCTTCAAACGACACGACAGAAATTTTTGCTGCGGCAGAATTACAGCGTAAAGGCGATATTGTTGCGCCACGTATCTACTCCACCGGCACGATTTTATACGGTGCAGAAGGGCTAGGTTACAAAGCGATTATCAACAATTATGAAGATGCCTATTTCCACGTAGAGCGCTTGAAAGAAGCCGGTGCTATTTCAGTGAAAAGCTACAACCAGCCCCGTCGCGATCAGCGCCAGCAAGTGCTGTGGGCAGCAAAAAATCAAGAGATGATGGTTGTGCCTGAAGGAGGCGGTAAGCTTCAGCAGAATCTGACTATGTTGGTAGATGGCCATACGGGTCTTGAGCACAGCATTCCTGTGGAAAAAGGCTACAGCGACGTCACTCAACTATGGAAAGCCACAGAGTTTGGCTATACGCCGACCTTTGTTGTGTCCTACGGCGGCATGATGGGTGAAGAGTACTGGTACGACAAAACTGAAGTGTGGAAGAACCCGCGTCTTCTTCGCTATACCCCGTCGACTATTCTAGATAGCCGTGCGATCCGCAGACCTACTGCGCCAGAAAATCAGTACAACCACCAAAACGTTGCAAGCTACGCCAAAGAGCTTCGAGATAATGGGGTCAGTGTACATATTGGTGCTCACGGACAGCGTGAAGGCTTAGCTGCTCACTGGGAGCTGTGGATCATGGAACAAGGCGGCTTTACGCCTTGGGAAGCGCTACGCGGCGGTACTATTGATGGCGCGAAACACCTAGGTATGGGCAAAGATCTTGGCAGTATCGAAAAAGGTAAACTTGCTGACCTAGTGGTGATTGATGGCGACGTATTAAGCGACATTAGAAAGAGTGAATTCGTAGAATACACTGTACTAAATGGACGCGTATACGAGTCGGCCACCATGAACGAAGTGGGCAGTAAGAAAAAACGCAAACCGTTCTTCTTTGAACAAGACAATGCCACCTTTATGCCGCAACAAACGGCAGATGATGTGGAAGCGAAAGCGCACCACTATCATTGGGAGCATTAATTCTGCGTCCAAAGGCCTGTAGCAATAAATAACATAAACTAGTAGGCCTTAATTAACCCAACGCTAAAGCCGACGAAAGCTTCCTGTTTCGTCGGCTTTTTATTTTCTGAATATGAAAACTTACCTGTGCATGTTTAAAACTGAGTTTAGTCTTAAGTAAAAGAGTGGTATAACTGCTTTAAGGATGGAGGGTAATATATGAACCACGCCAAATCAGATTAAAAGGACTTATTCGCCATGCAGTATTATTTGCCACTAGCATTACTGCTTAACGCACTCATTTTTGCTTCAGCTGGCGCTCAAACGAGCGAAGCCCCTACCTATTATCAAGATTGCGCCGTTCTCGATTTTGGCGAACAAGATCTATCTACGATGACAGAAGCGGAGAAAATACAAGCGTTAGACGACTCCTTATTTGGCGCGCTAAACCAAAGCGAAGAATGCATGAACTCAGCGGCGCAATCGAGCGCACAAAGCGTAGCTAGCGCGGCGGGTCAAGGTACAGGGCAAGGCGCTGGTGCGGGTAATACCTCGAGCACATCATCTTCGGGGGCAGGCGCTGGGCAGTCTAGCTCACAAAGCAGCACTGCGTCTCAAGAATCATCGACGAATACACAAACAACCACTTCAAGTTCTGATCCTTCAAAACAGTCTGTTGGAGGACAAGCGAAAGGTGGAAGTTCAGCGGTATGTGACGCCGTAATTGCCGGCTTGCAAGGAGCAACAACTGAGTCTGAAAAGGCGCATTTCCAAGCATTAAAAGAGCAATACGGTTGTAAATAAAAAATCAGAGGAAGGAAAGGATATGTCTTCATTTAAACCCAAGGCCCTGTTTACCGTGGTCGCAACAGCATCGTTTATACTCTTGAGCGGATGTGGCTCAACGCAGACTAATGTCACCAGTGTAGGACCATCTATGGTAGGCCCAGGGGGCGGTCAGGCGTTAGGCGCGCAAAAAAATACCTACAACTACAACTCCGAAATTTATATGGATGTTGCCATACCTGTGTTTGACCCGGGCTTTCCTACAGAACGTGATGGCACTATCGATTACGATGAAATAGAAGAGGAAGGGATTTGGCCTCAAGTGCGTCGCTTAGAAGCTAACCGCTTTGCGATAGCAACCAAAGAAGCCCTAGGTGAAACCAAATCTTTCGGCAGCATTAACGTAACGCCAGATGCTTCTGCACTTGCCGATGTTTACGTGCTGGGCAAAATTAATTACTCAGATACTGAAACTGTAGAAATTGGCGTGAAAGTGATGGACGCTAAAAACACAGTATGGGGTGAAGAAGAATTTGAATACCGCGTAAGTGAAGGCTGGTATCGCGATGCCATGTCTCGCGGCGAAAACCCTAACGGCCCAGTTTTCGAGCAAATTGCAAAATTCGTTTATGATTTGCTTATAAAGAAATCCGATGCCTACAAGCAAGAAGTGCAAATGGTGTCAGACCTGCGCTACGCACAAATGTATAGCCCTGAGTCGTTTAGCCAATACCTTACTCAAGGCAGAAGAGGTGAGATTGAGCTAGTAAGTGCGCCTTCAGATAGCGATCCAATGCTTCGTCGCGTGCGCGCCATACAGGCAAAAGATGAACAATTTATTGATAGCCTTCAAGAAACCTATGATTCTTTTTGGGTAACCACTGAAGAGCCATACCGTAAGTACCAGAAAGAGACACTTCCTGAAGCCAAGAAAATCAGAGAACTTGAAGCAGAGCGCACCACACAACAAGTCACGGCAGGGTTATTCGCAGTCGCGTCAGTGCTTTTAGGCTCTAACTCTAGCTCAACGGCTGGTCAAGTAGCCGCGGCAGGTGCTGGTATCGCTGCAATTGGCACACTGAGTGAAGCAATCAAAACTAACAAAGAGCTTCACGCCCAACGGGATCTATTCGATGAAATGGGGCAAAACCTTGATATTCAGGTAGCCGATCAAATTGTTGAAATAGACAATCAACGAATTGAGCTTCAAGGCACAGCAAGCGAACAATACTACCAGCTTCGCGCTCGCCTTAAAGATATCTATGACATGGAATCCACACCAATGACTGCGCTATAAGCCCAGTCGTTGGTGTTATCAAAACCATTAAATAAAATATCTATTCTATTGTTAAGTTAGAGAGTAAAGGGTTACGCATGCCAAGCGTTGAGCAACAAATAGAGCAAAGCAGAGCAAAGAAAAAGGCACTCATAAAAAAGTCACTGCTCGGTTTTTCACTGGTCATGTTGATAGGCGTTGCAGGCGTGCTCCTTATCTCATATATGCCTACTGTCACATCGAACGTTACGGACGCCACGGATGACACAACAGCAGTACCCCAAACCGCAAAAGCTACACCCGTTGTGGAAGTTAATGAAGAAGAACGAAAAGCCCTTCAAATGGCGCTTAGCGAGTCAAAACAAAGTGTAAACGACTTGGTTAGTCGCGTTTCGCACTCCCAGATGTTCCTAGAAAAAGCGAGTGAAGTTGAGCGCAAGTTAAATACTGCGTTTAATGAATATGGCGCATCCAACTACGGCGCAGTTATAAATGCACTGGATGATATAAAGAGCTCAGTTGACACACTAAATACTGACTACGAAAACGCCTACACTCAACCTTATGAAGACGCCCTCCTTGCCTTCAATAACGGGAATGTTTCAAGCGCGTTTAACCTAAATAAAACGTCGTTAACGATAAACCCTGATTTCGAAAAAGCTAACATTTTGCAGCAACGCATTGATGTATTTGACGAGGTGCAAGACGCCTACGAGCAGGCACGCATTGGTAAGGTCGAAAACAACATCAGCAAACAGCGCGAAGCGTACGCAAAAATAGTACAGTTAGATCCTGCCCGTAAGGACGCACAGCAAGCACTTGATGCTATTAACCGGCAATTGCAAGACAGCCGATTTGATACGCTGCTAGCTCAGGCAAATCGAGCTATCGAGCAAGGTGACTACCCTGCTGCCGCAGAATTCCTCAATGACGCCAAAAGTCTAAAAGCTTCAAGCACTGAGCTTGCCACCATTAGTAAAAAGCTCGCGTCTTTAGTTGCTTCACAAGAGCAGCAGAAAATTGAAAATCAAGTCGCCTTGTTTGTCAGCGCAGATGAATGGCAAACCGTAAAGCTGCTAGCTAATAAAGGCCTCGCTAGCTTTCCAGCCAGCCCTGCTTTACTTGAGGCAAAACAAAATGCCGAAGCCATACTCGATGCAGAAAAAAGCTTGAGCGCTTACCAAAGACGGCCAGAACGTTTATCGGATAACAACGTCAGAAATCTAGCCCTTAAAGACATTGCGCGAGCAGGTTCACATGCAGAAAAGAGCGCAAAACTGCGTGCCCAAGTATCTTCACTTGAGCAAGTGATCGACAATATCAATCAGCCCCGTTCCGTAACAATAACGTCGGATAACGATACCTATATTAAGGTACTTGGAGTAGGCCTCGTGGGGGAAGTAAAAACAAAAACCATTCAGCTGAAACCTGGTACATATCGCATTGAAGGGAGCCGCGAGGGTTATCGCTCAACCATTCAAGAGATTGTTGTTTCACCGTCAGACACCAACCTATCAGTACATGTTGTATGTACTGAAAAAGTATAAGGACCTATCTAGTGAGCAGTATTGATGACGCCATAGCCAAAGGAAAGAAGCGAAGAAAAGGCGTTGCTATAGCTTCATTAATAGGACTGGCCGCCGTTCTCGTTGTTTATTTTGGCTGGCTGTTTCTTACCAAAGGTTATGCCTTTGCAGTTTCCCCAGAACGTGCAGCACAAAATCCGCAATTTGCTGTTTTAAGTGGTAGTGCGATGTTCATCAGTGACAAGCTTTACGTATTTGGTAGCCATGCTGAAGTCCAGGTTTCGGCCCCAAAATATCAAGACGCCACGGTTGTTATTAACGACAACTCGCCAAGCACTATTAATGTTACGCTCGTTCCTTTACCGGCAAAAGTCACCCTATCAACCTCCCCTTCGTTGAGTGAAATAACCTGGCATTTAAACGCTGAGAAAGTAGCGGTATCGAGAACCTACGTAACGGAATTAAAAAAGGGCAGCTACAGAGCAAGCGCCAGTCATCCGCATTATGAAACGGGTGAGATCCAATTTGATGCAGATATCGCGCAGGAAATTGAACAAGTTATTTCACTTTCTCCAGTTAAGGGCGCAATTAGCATAAACTCAAGCCCTTCTGGTGCCAATGTTTCCCTTGACGGTAAAGATATGGGTGTCACGCCACTTTCTATTAATATGAATGGCGGTAAGTACGAAATTGTCGTGACGAAGTCAGGGCTAGAGCCATTGGAAGACACCATTGAAGTCACTAGCCAACGCCCTAACCCGACAAGAAACTATAACCTTCAACCCCTTCAAGCACAGATAACAGTTTCGACAGACCCTCAGGGCGGCGTACTTACAGTAAATAATAAACCGACTGATACAAGATCTCGTGTGGATGCGAATACGCCACATATCGTCAAGTATGAAAAAACCGGATTTATTTCACAAAGCCAGCGGATCACGCTAGCTCCCGGCGAGAACAAAGCGCTTACCTTCAACCTTCAAGAAGAGCGAGGACAAGTGAATATAAGCGCGTCGTTAAGTGCAAAAGTTTTCATCGACGGTTCATCTAAAGGTCAAACGCCGCTTAATCTAACGCTTCAAGCTTTACCGCACACAGTAACATTCGAACGTGAAGGATATCGCAGTGTTACCAAGACTATTACACCTAGTGCAAACAAGCCGGTGAAAGTACACGCTGATATGCTTACAGAGTTTGAAGCAAGACGGCGTGAAGGTAAGCCGCTTTTTGCAAATACACTGGGTATTCAACTTTCGCTTGTTACACCCAAAGCCTTCACTATGGGCTCCCCTGCAAACGAAAAGGATCGCCAGCGCAATGAAACACAAAGAGACGTATCTTTTTCGCGTAAATTCTGGATGTCTAATCACGAGATTACTCAGGCGCAGTTCGCCGCGTTCGCAGGGAAAGGCGCTAGCAGCAAGCTACCGATCACGAATGTTTCGTGGAGTGATGCGGTTGCGTTTACAAATTGGCTAAGCGAGAAGGAAGGTTTAACACCGTTTTATGTTGTTCAAAATGGCAGAGTAACCGGTATTGATAAAACCTCGAAAGGCTATCGTTTACCTACGGAAGCCGAGTGGGAATTCGTTGCAAAAATGAATCGCCGAGCATCACCAACAATCTTTGTTTGGGGTAATCAGTTTAGGCTTCGCGATAAGCAAGGCAACTTCGCTGATGCGTCGCTAAGTGGGAAACAGACCTTCATTTTAAAAGATTACGATGACGGATTTGTCGACAAAGCCCCTGTTGGTTCGTTCAAAGCTGAACGTGGTGGATTCTACGATTTAGATGGCAATGTGCGTGAGTGGGTCCACGATGTTTACCAGAATTCACCATCAAACCAGTCTGGTACTTTTGCCGACTACCTAGGCCCTGTTGGACAAGGTAAACACGTAGTAAAAGGCGCGTCGTTTCAAACGGGTCGGCTTAAAAATATTCGCGCAAGCGTGCGCAGCGGTGAGACTGAACCTGCTGACGATATAGGCTTTCGCATAGCGAGATACGAGAATTAATATGAAAAAGAAACTGATCATTGCTGCAGTATTGTTGGCCATTGCGGGCACGGCAAGTGCGTACTTTGTATCGTTAGATTCGCCGCAAGACTTTCCAACTAACATTTAACTATCAAGGAATGATGATGAATAAAGAGAATACGTTGTCAATGAACCCCAGCTTTCTTGTAAGTGGCGGGGTCTTTCTATTTATATTTGCCTTGGTACATTTCCTATTTGCCGGTGTCATTCGCCCCGCGGCCGAAAAAGTCATGGCAACGGCTGGCACAGCGTCCCTATCCTCTTTCTGGGTTATTCTTAAAGATATCGAGCAACAGGTTTGTATCTCACTGATGCTGTTTTGCATTTTCCTAATGGTTTACAAGCTTTGGAAGCTGCTGGACGAAGAAGAGATTTACTCACGAGATTTACTGCCTGAGCACAACAAAGATACGCCACTAAATGTAGATAAAGCGTTAGATGAGCTTTCGTCTTCATCTTATAGCGACACCCCCGCATACAGCACGTGGATAAACTGCATTAGACGCTTTAAAAACACACAGAACGTGCAGCATGCTGCCGATGCAATCCACGCTTCGGTAGAAAATATTGCTGCCCAGCTTGAAAGTGGTAATAACGTGATTCGCTACATAATCTGGGCTATTCCTTCGATTGGTTTCGTTGGCACTGTTCGCGGTATTGGCGCAGCCCTTGCGCAAGCAGACGCAGCTCTGGATGGTGATATAGCGGGAATGACGGCTTCGCTGGGCGTTGCGTTCAACTCTACGCTCGTGGCGCTTTTTATATCGCTTATATTAATGTTGTTAATGCACCTGTTAAATGGTCGCCAAGACACTATGGTAATTCGCACACAAGAGTCTTGTGAACACCACCTTCTGTCACACCTTCACAACTAATTAGGCGAGACAGTAATGCCTAAAGTGCGTAAAGCCGAAGACGGATTTAACCTGGCGTTTTTAGACGTTATGGCCTGTGGCCTTGGCGCGGTTATTCTTATTTTCATTCTGGTCGACTTTAAAGCGTTTACACCTACACCAACTGAAGAGAAAGAAAAATTAGAGCAAGAACTCGCCGCCGCAGAGCAAGAACAACAAAAACTCAAAAAGTCGATTGACGAGTTAAACGATAAAATTGCCCTTGAGTCAGCGAAGCAAGACGATGCTCAGCAAGCGCAAGCAGATACAACGCAAGACCAGTCAAAACTACTGCAAGATATGTCTACTGAAATGGCAGTAGTGGCTGATCTTGAAAACCAGCTAGCCGCATTGTCTAAAGAAGTAGAAAAGTCAGCCAACATTCAAATGCAAGGTACCGGCGAACAGAACTACATCACTGGCATGAAAATAGAAGGCCCGGAAATAGGTCTGCTAATTGACAAAAGTGCGTCAATGATGGGCGATAACTTGGTGGATATTTTAGGCAAGTTAGCGTTGAGTGATAGCCAGAAGGTCTCTACGCCGAAGTGGATACGCACCAAACGGGTAGCCCAATGGATGCTCGCGCGTGTTCCTTTAGAATCAAGAGTCACCGTAGTGACTTTTTCAGACACCGCTACCACACTAGGCCTTCGTGATGTAAATAGTGCCAAAGTCAGCGGTTCGATGAACGCAATAGTTAAAGACCTCGGTGCCGTCGTCCCCAATGGAGGAACAAACCTTCAAGAAGGTTTAAGCATTTTATTTAAGGCTAACCCAAACATCACCGATGTGTATATTGTCACTGATGGCCTTCCTACCTTGGGTGACGGACTACCTATGAGCTGCAAAAGCTTCATTAGTAGTAAAAAGTCAATTTCATCAGGTTGCCGTAAGACCTTATTTGTTGAAACCGTTAAGCGCGCTAAGAAAGGCGTGCATTACAATGTAATTTTGCTGCCCATTGAGGGCGATCCTTTTGCTTCACCTATGTACTGGGAATGGACCCGCGCAACAAGCGGCACTTTCCTATCACCTGCTCCGGAGTGGCCTTAATGCGCAAAATTCAACGAGCCCCCGTTGAGGTATTCAACATTGCCTTTCTCGACATAATTTCCTGTGCTTTCGGCGCCGTAGTTATGCTGGTGCTTCTGGCCAAAAACGGTACTGAAGACACCGAGCGCGGCCCTAGTAACGTAAGCGTTCTTATTGACCAGGTATTACAGGCTCAAGTTGATGTGGAAACGCTCAAAGGCGCACTGTCAGATAAGCAACAAGAACTGAAAGCAGCACAAAGCAAAACGGCTTCCGTCACGGAACAGAAAGACAATTTAGACTCATCGATACCACGCGCACAACAAACCATTAATCAACTGAAAGACAAAGCTTCGTCGCTGCGTAACGAAATACGCCAAGCAACCGCTATGTTAAATACGCCGAATCCGACAGATACCCCTGACGATGATGTTGGTGGAATTCCCACCGATGCTGAGTACGTTATTTTTGCTATCGATAACTCGGGTTCCATGTCCTCTGGCAGTGGTTGGAATCGCGTGATCACCATCGTAAACGACATTTTAAAAAACCATCCTAAAATGAAAGGTTTTCAGATTATGTCTGCTGACGGAAGCTTTATGTTTTCCAGTAGAGCTGGGCAATGGCTAGATGACAGACAAACAATGAGAGATACCGCGATGAGCCAAATGAAGAGCTTTAAAGGAGGGGCGAGTCAGCCTGAAGCGGGGATCCTTAAAGCCATCAAGCTGTATAAAAACACCAAGGGGCGCGTGAGTCTTTACGTGTTTGGTGATGATTATCAAAGGCCGAATTTAGATCAGATTGTAAGTCAGATTACCCAAGCTAACCAGGGTGCCAATGGACAGCCTGTTATTCGTATACACGGCGTAGGCTTTAGCCGAAGTAATGGAAACGCACAGCGCTTCAGTGCATTTATGCAGGCGGTGGCGAAGCGAAACCGCGGCGCTTTCATCGGCCAATATTTTTAGTCTCTATTGGCCGATGAATCGCCTCGTTGGCCAAGGTTTTATCTGTTTCGGCCATACTGTTCGTGTGACGACACCCAGTCTGACGAACTAATGGCTGATGCTAGTGATATCTCTCCAGCCAACACCACAGACGCCACAATTTCTGCAAATTTATACACGCGATCTCGCCCGTAGCAATCCAGCAACTCTAAGCACTCGCGCTGTGTACCTATTCCTGTACCACCGCCATACGTCGCTACGATGAGCGATGGAATGGTAATAGACACGTACAGGTCACCGTCGTCTGTTAATTCTGAATACATCATTGCCGCCGACGATTCAGATACGTTTGCAACATCCTGCCCTGTGGCGATAAACATAGCAGTAATACCGTTTGGTGAATGCAGACCCGTGTTATTCACACCAGACAAGAAAGATCCTACGCCAGCTACACGGCCGTGATAATCTATCTGTTTGGGGTCTACGCGCATTACTTCTAATAAATGTTCGCGTTTAATAGTGGCTTCAGCTGTCACCCGTTTACCACGGGTACGCATAATATTTATTTGAGAGGCCTTTTTGTCTGTAGCAAAGTTAGACTCAAGGTAGAAATTCTCTATCCCCTCATAATGATCAAGTATCCACCCGCATGCTGCGAAGGTAGCACGGCCAACCATGTTTTGACCCGCTGCGTCACCGGTCTTAAAGTTAAAACGCAAAAACGCAAATTTGTTCGATAGGAAATGGTCGATATACGTCAGCTTAGCAATACTTGAGGTCGCTTCTGCTTCTTCCTTAATCTTTTCAAAGTTTGCTTTAATCCATTTAACGAAATCTCTGGCACCTCGTGCATTTTCAAAAATAAATACAGGGGCTCGCTGCATAGCATCGTCGACGACCGTTGCCGTTACGCCACCGCTCATGTTAAGCAGCTTCATGCCTCGGTTGTACGATGCCACCAGCGTACCTTCGGTAGTCGCTAACGGCACGACAAACTCCCCTTGTGCATGCTCTCCGTTTATCTTCAACGGCCCTGCAATACCAATAGGAACCTGCGCCACGCCAATAAAATGCTCAATATTCCCCTTAAGCGCTTGTGGGTCGATTGAGTACTTACCTACGTGATCAATTTTCTTTCCGGTGGCGCTTTCGAAATATTCTTGGCGTGTTTTTATAATACTTTCGCCGTAGTCATCCATGTCGTCACGAGGAATAAAAGCGCTGCGTTGTCCTGGCGCAGTAATATTGTCTTCCACTTCAAATTTAAGCTTTCCAAAAGGCGAAGCAGAAAAGCAAATACCCAGTTTTCGCTTTTCTGGGCACGGCGCTTCATCAATATCTAAATGCACGGTAATGGTTTGACGCAAGCCAAAGGGCTCTCCGTCTGATTTATTTAATGCTTCTACGGAAATAGTGGAGTCGGGAGTTAACTGGAGTGAAATTTTATGCTCTGGAATTTTTTCGCCATCAAGAGATATCCACTTTACTTCTTTAATGGTTGCGTCTTTCAATCTGTTTTTCAGAGAAAAAGATAAGCCTTTATCTGTCTTCGTAAGACTTGCGCGTGTATAGAGTTGCTTTAAAAGTATGCTGGGCACAAACATGAGGCTTCCTTCTGTGTGTTTTTACCGTGTTATTTTCATATTCCTTTGTTTTTTATAGCACATTCTTTATACAGCTCTATGACTTCTTTGTATTTTACTGGCAATTATTTGTGTCTGAATCACTTCTAAATTTGAGCCAGCCGCTTTCAAAAATGCGCCAACACCAGTGAAACCGTGTGCTACTGAAATATAGACCTTAGCAGTAATTCATCAAGTTCCCAACCCACCTAAAGTGAACACCGTCACCGCAGTAATGTTGACCACAAGGTATCTGGTAGTAACAAAACGGAGGCGTCAAGGACTGTGATGCCAAGGAGAAAAAGCCTAAACGGAAGTGGCGGCCAGATACCTTTAACGTGACCCAAACAAAGTTAGATAAGCACTGCAACGCAAATGCATAAACAAAAAAGGAATGGAGATGAGAACAGGACTGTTTAGAAAGGAAGTCATTGATGAGCAATCAAATGCTGTTGATGGACGTTTTTTAATGACCCCAAAACCTGTTTATTCTGCAATAGCTGGCCTGCTTGTGGTCTGGATTTTGGCAGTGATTATTTATCTAAATACGGGAAGCTACGCACGAAAGGCATCAGTGAGTGGATGGCTGGAACCCAGTCATGGCGTTTTTAAGCTCTATGCCGATGCAAGGCGCGGCAAAGTGCTTGATGTATTGGTCAGTGAAGGTCAATTAGTGAGTAAGGGCGCGCCGCTAATTAAGATCAACTACAGTAGCGATGATGCATCAGGTAATAAAGTTAGCACGCAGTTGCTCGCTGAGCTTGAAGCAAAGCAGCATCGAACACGTCAAAGTATTCAACGTCTTGATGTGTTGCATAGAGCGCAGCGACAAGGCTTAGAAGAACAACTAAGCCAAGCCAAACGGGCATTAACGGCTTTAGACGCCATCGTTGAATTGTCGCAAACCCAGTGGGCACTAGCACTAAAGCAGTGGGAGAAAGCGCAAACCTTACTTAATCAAGGGCACATTAGCCAAGCAGACTATGAAAACCATACGCTACAAAGATTGACCGCCGAACAACAGCTTACGTTGGCCCAAAAAGACCAAAATGACGAAAAGGCGAATATCGCTGCTCTCCACCATGAACTTGCCACTTTGCCTCAACAGCAGGCCAATGAAATGGCAAACGTGGAGAACACCTTGAGCGATCTCACGCAGCAAATAGTAAGTCACAAGAGTAACGCAGAAGAAACGATTTATGCGCCTCACAATGGCGTGATATCCGGCCTTCAAGTAAAGGCGGGATATACCATCGATAGCTCTCGCCCGCTTCTTACCTTACTGCCTAAAAATGCCGACATTCAAGCGCGTATTGCAGTTCCCGTGCGGTCTGCTGGATTTTTACGCAAAGGCCAAGCCCTGCATATTCGATACGACGCATTTCCTTATCAAAAATTTGGTGTGCAGTCAGGCGAGATAGTGAACATTTCACCTTCGTTGGTGCTACCTGGTGAGCTTACCGACATCCCTATTTCTATTAGTGAACCCGCTTATCTTGTTACTGCAACGCTAAATACAAAAGAAATATTGGCTTATGGAAACAATATTTCACTGAAAGCTGGGATGACATTTTCTGCAGACGTAGATTTAAGTCAACGTACGTTGATGGAGTGGTTAATGGAACCACTGTATAGCATTACTGGGAAGCTGTAATCATGATGAACATTACACACCCACTTTCAACGCAAATCCTTTATACAAAAAAGCGTGTGCCCGTTGTACTGCAAAGCGAAGCAGCTGAGTGTGGACTTGCTTGTATGACTATGATTGCGCAGTACTATTCTGATAAACGTGATCTAAATGCTCTACGTCAGTCTGTGTCTGTGTCGCTACGAGGCACTACGTTAAAAGACGTAATGCGCATTGCCAGTGATTTGGGTTTCCAAACCCGCGCCATCAAGATAGAAATGGAGCACTTGGCGCAATTATCTTGCCCTGCAATTCTACATTGGAACATGAATCACTTTGTTGTGTTAACTAAAGTGAAGGGAAAAACTCTTACCATTCACGACCCCGCGCTTGGAGAAAGAAAACTCACTTATTCTGAGGCGTCGAAGTACATTACTGGTATTGCACTTGAAGTCACGCCTAGCGACACATTTAGTCCCAAGAAGTCCGCGCCACGTTTGGGTCTTAGTCAATTCTTCACTCGAACAACAGGGTTTAAGCGCAATCTTCTAACCCTTTTTGCGTTATCGATTGTGTTGCAGTTATTTGCACTTGCTTCACCCTATTACATGCAAACAGTCGTAGATGATGTATTGATTTATAACAACGATGCATTACTGAAAGCGCTGGCAATAGGGTTTGCCCTGCTACTAATAATAGAAACTTTTACTAGCGGGATAAGAAAGTTCGTTATTCTGTCGGTGTCGTCTCGCCTTCAACTTCAAATGTCGGCGTCGGTATTTAAGCACTTATTATCGCTTCCCTTGGACTACTTCGACAAGCGACATATTGGCGATGTGGTATCCCGCTTTGGCTCACTGGCGAGTATTCGTGAGTTCCTAACCACTGGCCTGGTTACTGCGCTGTTAGACGGGCTTATGGCAGTGATCACGCTAGCAGTAATGATTTTATATTCGCCCAAACTCACGCTGGTTGTAGTGGCAATCATGCTTGCCTACCTCGCCGTTCGTCTTGGACTGCTGCCGTTTATTAAACGTCTTACCACTGAACGCATTGCGCTTGCAGCATTAGAACAAAGTCACTTTATGGAAAGCGTACGCGCTATCCTACCTATTCGCGTATACAGCCAAGAAGTACAGCGCCACGGGCAGTGGCAAAACAAGCTTGTCGCCACGCTAAACAAAGACATCACTCTTGGAAAGATCAACATAGGCAGCGCACTGACCAATCAGCTATTGTTTGGCGCTGAAAATTTGGTCGTTGTGTATATTGGTGCCAGCCTGGTTATGGAAGGAACCCTTTCGATAGGGATGCTGCTGGCATTTATGGCGTACAAAGCTCGCTTTGTCAGCGCATTAGATGGCGTAGTTAACAAGCTGATTGAGCTTAGTATGTTAGGTGTTCATTTCAACCGCTTAAGCGACATTTTACTCACACCATCACAGCAGAAGCCTCTGTCGTTAAAAACTAAGGACGATACATTTGAAAAACAAAACGTTCATTTTAGTAATGCAGACGTCCCCAACTCATCCACGTCCAACTCACTTGCACCTAACGTTTTAACGCCTGATGGCGCAAGTACGCCCTCGCTTCTTGATGCCAAAACTCGCCCTGTAGCGCTTAAAGCGACGGCGCTCAGTTATCGCTACAGTGAGACCAATGCGTGGGTGTTTAAAAATCTAATGTTCTCGGTACATAGCGGAGAGATCGTCGCAATCACAGGCGATAGCGGCTGTGGAAAAAGCACAATGCTTAAGTGCCTGATGGGACTGTACCCTGTTTCAGAAGGCAATATCGAACACCCAAGCTCTACAAACCCAGTCATCGCGTCAGTGCTCCAGGAGGATACCTGTTTAAGCGGCACCATCGCGCAAAATATCTGTTGTTTTGAAGAAGCTCCCGACCTCAAGAAAATGGTTTACGTCGCTCAGCTTGCCTGTATCCATGAAGACATCATGCAAATGCCTATGCAATACCACTCCTTGGTCGGTGATATGGGTAGCAGCTTAAGTGGTGGTCAAAAACAGCGTCTGCTTCTTGCAAGAGCGCTTTACCAAGAGCCAGACATTTTATTTTTAGACGAAGCAAGCAGTCACCTAGATATGGAAAACGAGGCTCAGATAAATCATCACCTTAAGTCTCTAAATATGACGCGAATTATTGTGGCACATCGCCCTCAATCAATTGCCATGGCAGACAAGGTTTATCGTCTGGAAAACGGCAACTTACATCTATGCCCTCCCACTGAAGTAACAGGAAGCGCAACATCAGGTAAACACGGAGAAACACTATGAAAACACATGAAATCAGAGAACCCGCAGTATTGATGACAGCAGCTGAACGCATGCAAATAGATGCGAACGGCATTACCGCTCGGAACAGCGTTATCCCCATTGACTGTTTATCAAAACGCGAACTACAAGTTGCACACAAAATAATGGAAGGACGCTCGAATAAGGTTATTGCCTCAGAGCTATTCATCAGTGAAAGGACCGTCAAATTTCACTGCGCCAACATTTACAAAAAGCTCAACATTAGCAACCGTTCTGTGCTTATTGCCTGCTGTTTTAGAACCCTTTACCAAGAAGTGGCTTCGCTGTAAGCGTGTCCACTTCATTACTCACCACGCCACTACAAGGAGCGTACATTATGAAAAACCATCCATTAACTCAGAACCAACCAGCGAATACTAAGCTTGCTACCGTTGCTGAATCTCAGCTATTTGAGGTATCCGGCGGCCTACGAGCTCGCCTAAGTGAAAGTGTGCCGGTAGTCGCTCCAACACCTAAAGAGCCCGTTTACATAACCCTGGCTATTGGTGAAGGCGGCGGCAAACTACCTGATATTTTGTCGTAACCTACCGCCTATCAAAGTCAACACATGGATACGGTTTAGGCAGTATCCCATGTGTTGATTTAAGGGCTACTAGATTCTTTGAACACTTACAACGCTAGCAAGGAATGCAAATGCACGTCGCACTACTAGGCAGTGAACAAGACCCACAAATTCAACATATAGCCAAAGCACTTCACCAAAATAACACGCCCTTTTATTTTGCCAATACACAACATTTTGGTTCTACGTGGAAGATCAGCTATGACCCTGACTTCGATGACGGGCTAATTCATTTCAACTCGCCTTCGCTTTGCGACCAACCTAGAGTTACGTTCTCGAATACCCAAGCCGCTTATTGGCATGAGTACCTACCTGGCATACCGCTAAAAGTCCCAAGTGATAATGCTAAAAACGATGCCAGTGCAGATGCTCAAACACAAGGTGATAGACCTCATGATAGTGAATCTACTTTGCAAAAAAATGCAGGGTGGGTTGAGCAAGAGCGAGCAAGTACGCTACTTTGCTGGTTCAGCTATAGCGACATTAAATGGGTGAACTCTATCGACGCTGTTCGAAGCCACCAGTGTAAACCTTATCAATCGCGTATTGCTGGCAAACTAGGAGCACATATTCCCTACACCTTTGTTGGCAATGCACCCGAGGTTGCTTCGCAGTTTTGTAGCAATATGCGAGACGTTATTTACAAGCCCGTACGCGGCGGTCGAACTGCGCAGTTTGTGAATAAACAACCAAACATGCGCCCGTTACTCAATGCGCTTTTAGGTGAACGCCCTGTTACCTTTCAAAAATATATTGCAGGCGTGAATGTACGAAGCTATGTGCTTGGCAATGACGTACTCAGCGTACAAATCGACTCAAGTGAATTAGATTACAGGAATGACGACAATGCGAGCGTATCGGTGATCCTAGTCCCCAGCGACGTTAAGCAGTTAGCTATCAAAATATGCAAAGCATTAGGTATGCACTGGTGTGCTATCGACTGGCGTAAAAGTGCGAAGGGAAAATACTTTTTTCTAGAGGCAAACCCCAGCCCTTATTTTTTGAAAATAGAAAACGATACTGGCTTGGATATCACAGAAAAATTGGTAGCACTGCTGGTAAAGACTTCGTAGTAACAAGCAGGACGTTTAGAGGCTAATTGGGTTTCCACAACGAATTTGCGATTGTTTAGAAGCCTTTAAGCAATCATTGACAATACCCCAACAACCTATCAATATGATAGGATGAATTTCAAAAGGCATTCATGGCTAATCACAATCCCCAAGGAATTAATGAATTCCCTCTTACAGAGGAAACTGCCAGAAAAATAATGAATGACCTCGCAGAAAACTATACTCACCGGATTCGGTGGACTAAACATGTTAAACAGCGCATGCATGAGCGAGGAATCACTACAGGTCAGGTGATCACTTTATTAAAAAGTAAGCACTCAGTATTTAGAGAGGGGCCATATCTTGATATTTCTGGAGACTGGAAATTTAATTTGAAAGGTTTAGCTGCAGGCAAAGTTATCGAACTCACTGTTGCACTTAAAAATCATCATGATAGTCCAATGTCATTTCTAATTACTGTATGGATAAGTTGAGAGGGTAAAATGTACCATTACACTGAAAGCGGGTTATCAAATGTATACCTGAAAAACGGTGTTACCGTTGAAGTTGTAGACGGTGAAGAATATACAAGCATTGACGATATGAACGGTCTTCATAGTGCGATAGCACAAACAATTGTTAATACCAACAAGCCTCTTGCTCATGATGAGTTTAAATTCTTACGTGTAGAACTAAATGTTTCTCAAAAAATGCTGGCGAATCGTTTTGGTGTTGATGAACAGACCATTGCGCGTTATGAGAAAGGTCAAACAAAAATTCCTCGGACAACAGATGCTGCCTTAAGAGCCTTATACATGGAAAGCCAAGAGAAGAATAATCCCGTAAGTTACTTTCTTGATTTACTAGCAAATACCCAAGCGGAAGAAGCTGCAAAAATAATTCGTCTTGAAGAAGTCGAAGACCATTGGGAAAAAGTAGAATGGTAAAAAAGCCGACTTAACGTCGGCTTTTTAATTCTTGTTCATGTAGAAGGGTTAGTTGAACATATCAACTAACGGGGAAACTTCTACTTAGCGCTAAATTACAAGATAAAGCGCGACAGATCTTCGTTATCTACCAAGGTTTCTAGGTGGCTGTTAACGTAATCTGCATCAATCACGAACGACTCACCGCTCTTTTCAGAGGCGTCAAACGAGATGTCTTCCATAAGGCGCTCTAGGACGGTGTGCAAACGGCGGGCACCAATATTTTCAGTGCGCTCATTCACCTGCCATGCCGCTTCGGCTATACGCTGAATACCAGAATCGTCGAAACTAATATCCACGCCTTCTGTCTTCATTAGCGCAATGTACTGGTGAGTTAATGACGCATTCGGCTCGGTAAGAATGCGCTTGAAGTCACCGACTTTAAGGGCAGATAGCTCAACGCGAATTGGAAGACGCCCCTGAAGCTCTGGAATAAGGTCAGACGGCTTGCTCATTTGGAATGCGCCCGAAGCGATAAACAAGATATGGTCAGTTTTAACCATGCCGTGTTTTGTCGATACCGTTGAACCTTCCACAAGTGGAAGCAAGTCACGCTGAACACCTTCGCGAGACACATCGGCCGACGAGTTGCCCTCACGCTTACAGATTTTGTCAATTTCGTCGATAAACACAATACCGTGCTGCTCTACCGACTCAATGGCTTTTTCTTTCAAATCTTCTTGATTCACAAGGCGTGCAGCCTCTTCTTCAATAAGTAGTTTGAACGCTTCTTTAATTTTCAGCTTCTTCTTTTTCTTTTGCGAACCCGACAAGTTCTGGAACATGCCCTGAAGCTGATTGGTCATTTCTTCCATACCTGGAGGCGCCATAATTTCTACGCCCACCTGCGGAAGTGCCACATCAATTTCAATTTCTTTGTCGTCTAAGTCGCCCTGACGAAGCTTTTTACGAAATGCTTGGCGCGTACCGCGATCTTCAACGTTTTCCTTATTACCCCATGCATCTTCTGGTGGAGGCAGCAAAACGTCTAAAATGCGCTCTTCCGCTGCTTCTTCTGCGCGGAATTTCACCTTTTTCATTTCATTTTCTTTCGTCATCTTCACCGCAATATCAGCAAGATCACGAATGATGGTCTCAACTTCTTTACCTACATAGCCCACTTCAGTGAACTTAGTCGCTTCAACTTTAATGAACGGCGCGTTAGCAAGTTTTGCTAAACGGCGGGCTATTTCAGTTTTACCCACACCCGTAGGGCCAATCATCAAAATATTTTTTGGCGTAACTTCTTGGCGCAGCTCAGGTTCAAGCTGCATACGACGCCAGCGATTTCGAAGTGCAATAGATACAGCGCGCTTGGCATCTTGTTGACCAATAATATGTCGGTCTAACTCGTGAACAATTTCTCTTGGTGTCATTTCAGACATGAATAAACCCTTTTCTAACAGCGCTTGCTGTACTCAAATTCATACGAGCGACAGCAAGCCGATAACAGCACTCAGCTATTACTTAGTAATCTAGTACATCAACCGTTTGGCTATGGTTAGTGAATACGCAAATATCACCCGCTATGGTCAACGCTTTTTCGGCAATTTCTTTTGCGCTTAGCTCTGTATTTTCAAGTAGTGCAGTAGCTGCGGCTTGCGCGTAGTTACCACCAGAGCCAATCGCGATAAGATCTTGTTCTGGCTGCACCACATCACCGTTACCGGTAATAATAAACGATGCGGTTTCGTCGGCTACGGCAAGCAGTGCCTCTAGTTTGCGAAGCGCCCTGTCAGTCCGCCAATCTTTGGCGAGCTCTACTGCCGCTTTGGTCAAATGGCCTTGGTGGGCTTCAAGCTTTGCTTCAAAGCGCTCAAACAGCGTAAATGCGTCGGCCGTGCCACCAGCAAAGCCCGCTAAAATCTTGTCGTGGTATAAACGGCGCACTTTGCGCGCATTACCTTTCATTACGGTATTGCCCAGTGATACCTGTCCGTCACCGGCCATTACCACTTGATTCCCACGTCGTACAGATACAATCGTTGTCACGTTAATTCCCCGTTTAGCTGGGCGCCGCTGCGTTTTTCGTCTAGCAAAGGCAGCAGCGTTCAAATTCAATAACAAATAAGTGGGGGAAGGCTTTGTAATTTCAAGGGTAGGACAAAAGAATGTGCGCTCAGAGCTGCCTACTATATGGGCTTAGCGTGTTCGCTAGTGTATTGAATACACCATTTATTGAGTGCATACTCTCGCCAACACACTCTATGGCCAAGTGAAATAATGCCTAGGTGATAGAGCACAGATAAAGTAGCAAAAATGAAGACGCTACATAATGGTTTTAAAGGAGTGGTAGTGAAGTATCAGGGAAGAATTCAACAGTGGGATGATGCTAAAGGTTATGGTTTTGTAGAGCTTAATACCAATCCGCATAGATAATTACCCACTCAGAAGGCGCTGGCAAGTTTCCTAGCGAAGCGTGGGAATGCAGGAATGGTGTTCCCTTTCAAATTCCCAGAATGAAGCTAGGAAGCTTGCCAGACCTTCCCGTTTACTCATATCAAAGCGTTTAAACAACGCTCTAGGCGCCCTGTTAATGGCGACATTATTGTTTATGAAGTTGAGCAGGATAGAAATGGTAATCACCGCGCCTGCAACATCAGCTTACTCAAGGATCACAAAGTAAAACGTTTACGCGCCAATAAGCCAACCTCGCAAAGAAAACGTAACGTTATCGTACTGAGTATTTTCTCCGGTGCACTTGCGTTATTTACATTGTCAGGTCGGCTACCGTTTATAGTACCTATCGTTTATGGCGCGGTAAGTTTGCTTACCATACTGTTTTACGGCATAGACAAATCGGCTGCAAAAAAGGAAAAACGGCGAGTTTCAGAAGCAAAACTGCATATATTAAGCCTATTGGGAGGTTGGCCTGGCGCATTGCTTGCCCAACAGATGTCAATACCAATCCGCATAGATAATTGCCCACTCAGAAGGCGCTGGCAAGTTTCCTAGCAAAGCGTGGGAATGCAGGAATGGCTGTTCCCTTTCAAATTCCCAGAATGAAGCTAGGAAGCTTGCCAGACTGGTATGAGCATAAGCGTAGTAAATCGGCATTCATGAGGGTTTATTGGGTAACGGTTTTGGTTAATCTCATTTTGCTTGGGCTAATTGCATTTGAAGTGATTAATACGCAGGCATTCATGGTTGAAATTTAGCGAAATCGATACCCTTCAATGTCAAAACCAAAACCACTTTCGTAGCCCTTAACATACACCCATCCTTTATTCGGTAGGCGTTTGTGCTCACTTTCCCTTAAGCATAAGCGCCCATCAGACAGGGGACCGTTCTCTTTTAGCAAAAGTGGATGTCGACAGTGCTTAGAGCCGCTTCCTTTTTCATAAGCAAATTTTCTTTCTGTTTCTTGTTTATCGGACGCTAAGTGAAGCGTGTAGGGCAATGCCGTATCAACAAAACTAAACCACAAGAAAAAGGCTAATAGCGGCATGCCAAATAACGTCATTTTTCCACGCAAATCTTTAGTTACATACTGCGCGTATCGTTTATCAACAAAAATAGTGAGGTAATAAAAGGCGCTATAAACAACAGTGAGAAGTACGATGGCCCAATTCGAATTGTCTAGCCAAGAATTGATCACAATAAAATCGGTTAAAACAATTACGAACATTGCGCCAATGAGTACTAAAAAAGCGCCGTTACTGATACGTGTTATTGGATGAAGCTCAGACCACTTAGGTCGAGTAAAATGCTCGTCTTGATGGGCGCTATCCGTATCATTCTCAGGTGGCAGCGTTGCCCGCTTAGCAGCGAGCTCATTTTTTGCGGCCTGATAGCGTTTTGGAAAGGCCTGCTTATCAATATTTTCCAGAACGTCCTCAAGCTCTTCTACGCTATAAGCGGCGTAATTTGGTTGTTCGGTGATGGCAATACTCATTGATACTTCCTTGTAAACGCATTCTTTCTCTACGCGCTATTTCAGCGCCATATGCACCGCATTAAGTGTTACCTACAATAAACTGCTACAAATTCCAGTACCAAATTTGGCATGTCGCAATGTTCACTTTACGCAGACTGTGCTTGGCTTTTTCTGCATCACGCTTAGACTCGTAAGGGCCCAGAATAACGCGGAACCAATCGCCGTTGCTGCCAGTGCTGTGTCTGATAAGCGCCTCTAAACCTTGGAATGCAATTTTGGCTTTCATCTCTTCAGCCTGCGCGCGGGTTCTAAACGAGGCGCACTGCATTAAATAGCGTTTGTCAGATTTTTCTTGCTCTTTGACCTCAACTTCTACTTCATATCCTGGAAGGGTCTTAATGTACTCCCATTCTTCTTCAGGAAGCTCAGGTAACGTCTCTTCTGTAGGAGCCACAGGTCGTGAAGCTTGTGTATCCACGTCGTCTTCTACATTGTCTTTTATTGACCACAAAAATGCACCAAAGCCAATCACCAATGCGAATACGCCAACAAGGCGCACAATAGGAAGTTTTCCAGAAACCGGGGCATTAGATTGCGCATTTGATTGCGCGCTTCTGGCTGGTTTTCTACCTTTACCAGCCGGCTTCTTTTTTTGAGGAGAGCGTCCACGAGAGACATAATCGCGTTGAGCCATAGTCGGCAATATTCCTACTTGTTATCGTTGTTTGTATGCGTAAGAAAACGTCATATACCAAATCTTTATGAAGCAGCAGCTTTCCTGCACTTCAATCCTGCGGAAATTTTAACGTATTGCTACCCAACAAGCTAACTGAAATCGGTAGGATCAATATCTATCGACCACCTTACCTTCATTGCCTGTGGCAACGCCTGTAAAAATGGCAGCGCCAAACGCAGCGCATTGTGAAGCGGCGCACGCTTTTCATGGCTACATATCAGCATAAACCGGAACCTACCTTGCCGCTTTTCAATTAGACAAGGAAACGGGCCATTTAGCTCAATGGCATGCTGCTGGAGAAATACTTGCTTGCTGTCTTGTAAAAAACGATAGGCCAAACTGCTGTCGGTCGCTTCTGCGCGAATGACAAACTGGCTAATAAAAGGGGGCAGCCCCGCCGCTTTACGCTCCATTAAAGCGTGTCTGGCGAAATGCCCATAGCCATTGTGCACTAAATCTTGTAGCAAAGGGTGATGGGGGTTGTGAGTTTGAAGCCACATCTCACCAGGTTTACTGGCGCGCCCTGCTCTTCCAGCAAGCTGAGTTACAAGCTGAGCGAGCTTTTCTGGTGCTCTAAAATCGGCACTAAAAAGTGCGCCATCACAATCTAGCACCGCCACTAAGGTTACATGCGGGAAATGATGACCTTTTGATAGTATTTGGGTACCTACCAGCAGCTGGTACTCTTGGCGGTTTATTGCATCTAGCGTCTGGTGCAGTTTATCTTTGCCCCGCACGGTATCGCTGTCTATTCGTACCTGTTTAACACCGGGAAATAAGCTTGCAAGCCCTTGCTCGACTTGCTCGGTGCCCGTACCCGCCGTAACTAATTCATTGTGATGGCACGCTTCGCAGTTTGATGGCATTGAACGCATACCGCCGCAGTGATGACACTGCAAACGGTTCTGCGCTTTATGCACCGTATACGGGCGGTCACAACGCTTACACATGACGGTTTCGCCGCAGTGATGGCAAAGCAGCGCTGGCGCATAACCTCTGCGATTCACAAACACCAATACCTGATTTCCCGCGTTGATATGCTGGCGCATTATCGTTAGCAAGCCTTGCGAAATACCGTAGTGAATGGGTTGGTCACGCGCGTCCAACACATGCTGATGCGTGCTTTTCGCCCCTCCCGCTCGCTTAGTTAACTGCAAATGGGCATAGCGACCGCTTAGCGCATTATTAAGTGTTTCGAGTGCGGGCGTGGCGCTGCCTAATAAAAGAGGAATATTGTGCTGCTTAGCCCGCATAGCTGCCAAGTCACGGGCGTGGTAGCGAAGTCCATCTTGTTGTTTAAAAGACTCGTCGTGCTCTTCATCCACAATCAGCATGCCGGGGTTGTGCAGCGGGGTGAAAATAGCCGAGCGAGTACCGATGATTA
Organism: Alteromonas sp. 07-89-2; assembly: GCF_013113925.1. Classification (NCBI taxonomy): domain Bacteria; kingdom Pseudomonadati; phylum Pseudomonadota; class Gammaproteobacteria; order Alteromonadales; family Alteromonadaceae; genus Alteromonas; species Alteromonas sp. 07-89-2. Next base: position 154,798 of record NZ_VTYM01000005.1, read on the forward strand.
TCCCAAGTTCACCAGCTCTTGCTCGCTGCCACACCTGTAGCCGTTCTTTATCAGAAAGCTGAGAGTGTAAAACGCCCACTGCAATACCAAAGCGCTTTTCAAAGCGTGACACCGTTTGCGGCGTCAGCCCAATTTCTGGCACAAGTATAAGCACTTGTTTTCCGTCGCACAGTAAGGGTTCGATGGCTTGAAGGTACACTTCCGTTTTACCGCTACCGGTAACCCCTTCAAGCAAACTTACCGCAAAGTTGCCCTGCTGACGATTAAGTGCGGCAATGGCAACCGACTGCTCAGTATCTGGAATTGGCTTTTCAGACACCGATAACGAGGCAAGCCAACTGCCTGACTTAAATTCAGGCGCGACTTCTTCAATGCTTATCAATGACTTTTCGACGAGCGCTTTGACCGCAGGTGCGCCATACTGCTTGCGCGCTTGGGATGCTAATAAGGCACCACCAGCCATTGCAGTAAAACAGGCTTGTTGTTTAGGCGCCCGCGATAACGTGTCTGCAGTCGTTTGCTTACCTTCTTCGGTAAGCATTAGCATGTCTTGAGGTGTTGGCGCTGCTGACTCGCCTTTGCGCAATAAAACAGGCAGCATGGCGTGTAGCACTTCACCCGGCGCATGATGATAGTACTGCCACAGCCATTGGGCCATTTTCAGCAACACCTCTTCTATAATGGGGGTATCGTCCAGTACCGACTCAATGGCTTTTAGCTTGTTGGAGTTTTCAATGTCGCTTTCAGGTTTGTGTAGGGTTTCAACAACTACACCCACAAGTTTGCGCGGACCGAAAGGCACAACCACTCTTACACCCGCACTTAGTGCGTTATCGTGGGTATACGTGAAAAGTTGGCGCAGCGGCACTGGCACGGCAACTTGGATAAAGGCCATTGCGAAGGTTCTACCTTATTTGACGATTGTTACAGCGCGTAATGCGCTTACTAAGCTTCTTATGTTGAAACTAATTATACTGAGGCTTCTTGCAGACCTATACGTTACAGCAGTTTGCGCTGCTAACAGCTAGCTACACATTTTGCTATTGGCGCATGATTTTGCCACTAGAGCATCTGGCCCAGCCTTGAAAGACAAATATTTAAACATACTTTACAGGTAAGCATAAAAGGAATGTTTTTTGTTTGGCCTTTTTATACGGCTGCCTTGTCTAGCTCTCTTGTTTAGCATTTGGCCAAAAACCGCTTGATCAAGGCCCTGCCATCCTTTATTATGCGCCGCTCTTTTGCGATAGGCTGTTCTTTGAACGACTTATCATTTGAATTAAGTAACGTATGGTGTGCGACTTCGGGTTGTATAGCGATACGGCCTTATTATGTGAGGTAACCCAATGAAACAAGATATCCACCCAAAATACGAAGCAATCACAGCAACTTGCTCATGTGGTAACGTAATGAACATTCGCTCTACGCTTGGTAAAGACATCAACCTAGACGTATGTTCTTCATGTCACCCATTCTACACTGGTAAGCAACGTAACGTTGACACTGGTGGTCGTGTTGATCGCTTCAAGAAGCGTTTCGGTGCATTGGGCAAAAAGTAAGCCTGATATCCAGTTCAAAAAAAGCGCCTTTATGGCGCTTTTTTATTGCTTAAAATTCACGCTTCACACAAACAAGGTGTGCCAAACAGCGCTTTACCGCCGTTATCCTACGTCAGGCCTGTACCTAGCCAGTGTAACAAGCCCTGCAACTCGCCTTTCTGAAAACGTTTTTAGCTTAATTTACAACATCCAGCGTAACCTGAACTCAGTGAAGGTTTTTAACATTAGATAAATGCCTATCCCAATTGCCGCCACTCACTTTCTTACACTGTTCTTCGCTATCAAAATAAATACCAACGGGTGCTGACTTAATTGACGCCAAAGCAATATTCACTTGGTTTATGAAGTCTATATCCCAACCATTAGTTAACGCCCGCTGCTTCTCCTGCTCAGTATTAAACACGGCAATCACTTGCGGCGCTCTCCAATGTCCTACGTGAGTTAGCCAAACAAATCCATTATTGGTAGATTTTACGCTTTCACACACATCGGTTAACACGGTTATTAGTTTTCTTTCTGTCATATCCTCGCCTTCAGCGCGAATTTTGAGTGGGCTTTCACAGGATTTTATCAGAAATATTGGATGGAGAATTAACGAGGTGTCTCCCTGCATTCTATTTTCCTGATTTGGGTTTCTGTCCAATGCATTTATGAGAACGTAGATCCCTTTGATAGCTTTATTTTCCCCCTCCACACAATAGACCTACAGAATGTTATAACAAGTCAAAATAAATAGCATGAATGGCAATTATAGCCCCATTTTACTGGTCTAATTAGTATGCCTAACCTACATTGGTATATGAGAATTCTGATCAGATATGTACACAGTGATTGGCTGTGTTAGAGTTGCGATCGGCACTTTGATAGTGAGCATTAATTCTGTGAATAATGCATTACTTTCAAGACTTGTGGCGCTTTTGGGTACATAAACCAGAGGCTTGTATCCATTAAGGTATGTGAACAAAATCAGTAAAGGTTAACGCCTAGTCTGCTTTTCCACATGCCACCTTGGGGCCTATTGATGATTGCTGTAAAACAAAGATCAACAAACCCTAGTGCTAACAACTATTTATAATCACTTTGTCATTATTTGGTTGTAACGCGCTTACGTTTATCTACCTATAACTATAACGACAATAAAATAGCTACAGAGCGTGAACGAAAACACCGATGAACCCTACATCTAAGGATACCTTTTTACATGTCAGATTTTAGACAACACGCACTCGACTATCACGCCAAACCCACACCTGGAAAAATCCGCGTAGAGTTATCTAAGCCAGCAGACAGCGTCGATGACCTTGCTCTTGCCTATAGCCCAGGCGTTGCCGAACCGGTCAGAGAAATTGCCGAAGACGCAGATAACGCCTATAAATACACGGGTAAAGGAAACCTGGTTGCCGTTATCAGTAACGGAACTGCGATTTTAGGATTGGGTAACCTAGGCCCACTGGCATCGAAACCTGTTATGGAAGGTAAAGCCCTTCTGTTTAAACGCTTTGCTGGCTTGGATGCCATTGACATTGAAGTGAAGCATCGTACGACCGAAGAGTTCATTAATACGGTAGCGAATATCGCTGACACATTTGGCGGCATTAACTTAGAAGACATTAAAGCGCCTGAATGCTTTGAGATTGAACAAGAGCTAATTAAGCGCTGTAAAATTCCGGTATTTCATGATGATCAGCACGGTACCGCTATTGTAACTGCAGCGGGCATGCTTAATGCTCTGGAAATTCAGGGTAAAAGCATAGAGAGCGCTAAAATTGTGTGTATGGGTGCCGGTGCAGCAGCGGTCGCTTGTATGGAACTGCTTATAAAGTGTGGTGCCCAGCGTGAGCGTATTTATATGCTAGACAGAAAAGGCGTTATCCATACTCGTCGCGAAGACTTAACTGAGCACAAAAAGCTATTTGCTAACAATACTGACAAGCGTACGCTTGAAGATGTAATGGAAGGCGCGGATATTTTTGTTGGTGTGTCAGGACCGGATGTTTTACCACCAGAAACACTGGCCTTGATGGCTGAAAACCCAATTGTATTTGCATGTTCTAACCCAGACCCTGAGATAAAGCCTGAACTTGCTCACGAAGTACGTAAAGATCTTATTATGGCTACCGGACGCTCGGACTACCCTAACCAGGTTAACAACGTACTGTGTTTCCCGTTTATTTTCCGTGGAGCACTAGATGTTCGTGCAACGGCCATTAACGATGAAATGAAAGTAGCGGCAGTAGAAGCCCTTCGTGCTATCACGAAGGAGCCTGTACCAGAAGAAGTACTAGCTGCCAGTAAGAGTACTAGTCTGACATTTGGTAAGGAGTACATTATTCCTAAACCTATGGACCCGCGTTTATGCGAGCGTATTGCTACCGCGGTATCTAAGGCTGCGATTGAATCTGGCGTTGCACGCGTGCCTGAAAGCCCAGAAGAATAAAATTCTGGTACATAAGGCAAAAAAATGAAGGGGCTAGTGCTCAACCTTTATTTGCTAAAAAGTGCGCTCAGAGAATACAAGTACATAAAAAACGGCGCCGTGTTGTGGGTTATCAACTAGCAATAACTTACAACAAAGCGCCGTTTCTCTTTAATACCAAATATCAGTCGTCTTCCGACACATCGTTTTCGAAGCTTGGATCAATGCCCATTTCTTCCATAATGCGTCTTGCTTCAGCCGGTACGCGATTAGGATTGTCTTTGCGCAGGTCATCATCGTTAGGCAATGGTTGACCGGTAAACGCATGTAAAAATGCTTCACACAACAGTTCTGAATTAGTGGCGTGACGCAAATTATTGATTTGGCGGCGAGTACGCTCATCAGTAAGCGCCTTAAGCACATTAATAGGTATAGAGACAGTGACTTTCTTTACCTGTTCGCTCTTCTTGCCATGCTCTGCGTAGGGGTGAATATATTTACCGTTCCATTCTGCCATTGTACTAACTCGGTCTACTCTTTTTTATGTTATGAAGAGAAATTCTAAACAAGTTCACGAAAAGGTCAATTGAGCAGTGTAAACCTCTTGACGTCTAGACATATATTCTTTAATTTAGACGTCTAAACGTCTATAAGAATACATTTTTGAGAGAAAAAGCCATGGTTTCTTACGCACAAGGTATCGATGCATTAAACCAGTCCCTGTCGGAACTGCGTGATATTGATGTATCTTTTGAATTCTTTCCGCCTAAAACGGAAGCCATGGAACAGACCCTGTGGAAGTCAGTTGAACGTCTAGCGCCACTAAAGCCAAGCTACATGTCGGTAACCTACGGCGCGAATAGCGGTGAGCGTGACAGAACCCACGACGTTGTAAAACGCATTCAGCAGCAAACCGGTGTCGCGGCGGTTCCTCACTTGACCTGTGTTGATGCTAGCCGTGATGAGCTTAAGCAAATTGCAAAAGACTACTGGGACTCAGGTATTCGCCGTATTGTTGCGCTTCGTGGCGATTTACCGCCAGGAGTAGAGAAAACAGAGATGTATGCCTCTGATCTTGTTGCCTTGCTAAAAGACGTTGCCGATTTTGATATTTCTGTTGCTGCCTATCCAGAGAAGCACCCTGAAGCACCAAATGCGCAGTTTGATTTACTAAACCTCAAGCGCAAAGCAGAAGCAGGTGCCACAGAAGCGATAACCCAGTTCTTTTTCGATACGAGTGTGTACCTTCGATTTAGAGACCGTGCAGCCGCAGCGGGTGTCGACTTAGATATCGTTCCGGGTATTTTGCCGGTAACCAACTACCAAACACTGGTGAAATTTGCGGGGTTCACAAATGTTCATGTGCCGGGATGGTTACACAAAATGTTCGACGGCCTTGATGCCGACGACCAAGCCACACGTAACCTAATAGGTGCTAACATCGCCATGGATCAGGTAAAGGTATTGGCTAAAGAAGGGGTAAAACACTTCCATTTCTATACGTTGAACCGCAGTGAATTAAGCTACGCCATCTGTCACATGCTAGGTGTGCGCTCAGGCACTTAATACATACAACAATCAGGATCGTGCTGACATTTTTGAATGAAGCACTCCTCAATAGGCGCAGTCAATGCGCCTTTGTTGTATAAAGCCTGCATTAAACTTTGCCACCAAGGCCGCCCGCAGTTACCATCTGATATAACATGTAATGAACTATCGATGCTTTATAACAGTCCGCATAGATAAGACCGCGCTGTTTACCATTTACACGGTATCGTCAGGAGAAATTGAGTGGATTTAGACAAGGTTAAAGCCTTATATAACAATGTTACTCCTCAGGTTAGAGATCTCTTTAGCATCTTCATAAAGCGCTGTAGAGAAGACAATATTACTATCTCTGCTGGGCACTTAGCCTATGTAACGTTGTTATCTTTAGTACCATTTATCATGGTGACCTTTACCATTATGTCGGCTTTTCCTGCCTTCGCGTCTGTAAGAAGTAAGCTAGAGCATTTTGTTTTTAGCAACTTTGTTCCTACCGCCAGTGATGTGGTACATAAATACATGACCGATTTTGTGGGCAATGCCTCACAAATGAGTGCCATTGGTATTTTGTCGCTTCTTGTCGTTGCGTTAATGCTCATATCAAACGTAGATAAAACCTTAAATAGAATTTGGCGCACGCAAAGTGACAGACCTATTGTGTATACCTTTGCTATTTACTGGATGGTAATCACGCTTGGCCCTATGTTGATTGGCTCTAGTGTGGTGGTCAGTTCTTATTTGACGGGATTAGCGGCGTTCACTGAAGAATACACACCAGGTCTTGGTACTTTCTTACTCAGCCTTGTACCCAGCGGTGCAGCCATGCTTGCATTCACCATTTTATACATGGTGGTGCCGAATAGACGAGTGTTTGCTCGTCATGCTTTCGTAGGTGCCATTGTAGCCACTATTGCTTTTGAAATTACTAAGTCAGGTTTTGCACTTTATGTTACAAACTTCCCCTCGTACGAACTTATTTATGGCGCGCTTGCAGTGGTGCCTATTCTGTTTTTATGGGTGTACTTGTCGTGGATAATTGTGCTGTTTGGTGCAGAGTTTACGTGCAGTCTAGGCGAAGCTTTCGAAAACCGTAAAGCAGAAAACGAACCGCGCAAAGTCCCTCAAGAATAATTAGCCCACATGTTTAAAATAAAAAAGGGAGCTTCTCGCTCCCTCTCTATATATTACTGCTTAAAAGCTAGTTTTTCATTGAAGAAATAAACGCATCAGACTCTGCAATAGCAGAATTCATTTGTCTGATAAGCTGAGCGACGTTGTTCTCGATAGTAGAGAGCTCGCCCTGCAGCGCGCCTATCGCGCTGGCATTTAAATTGTGCTTCAAGTACAGCACATTATCTTGAAGCGCGCTTAATACCGGCGGCATTTTACTTTCCGCTTTGCGCATAGCCGTCATTAGTGAAGCGTAACGACGTTTAGTTTCGCGAAGCTTCGCCGCACTATCTCGCTTCAGCGATGCGTTCTCATACTTCTCTAGCTCTTCAGACCATTCATCGAATAAAGCCTCAGCTACACTTTCCACCTTGTCTATACGTGAACTCACTTCTTCCGAGGCGGCAACACTATCTTCGTACTGACCGTTTAATCGATTGTAAACATCTTCAAGTTCACCGCCATCAAATGCAACGGCCGCGCTGAATGCCTCCAGCGCCGAATTAAACTGCTCTTGAGCGTCTTCTTGTGATTCTTTCGCGTTTTCAACGCGGTCTACTAAGATATCACGCTTTTCAACGCCCACCTTTTCCCATGCTGCGTAATATGCAGACTGACACCCACTAAGGGCAAGCATAGCAACAAATGCTGATGCAAGTAGCTTCATGCGGTTACTCCACCTCTAAAGCGCGCTGCGCTTATAATACTGATTAGATGCAAAATGGCACCTAATGGCCAGAATACGATAGCAAGAACGACGGTCGCAGCCAGGGCATAGCACACACCTACGGTAATGAAATAGAACAGCGCGCCCAGTATTCTGCCTTGAACCAAATGACCTAAACCAGGAATAAAGAAGTTACAAATTGCGGCGATTACATTACCGCCCGATCCTTGACCTGCCATATAAACATCCTCGCATTTATGACTATAATATGATTAGCTAGCACGTAATGACACTTGTTCTATAGTATACACTTAAGATTTATCGCTTATTTTACAAGCATAAAAAGCGTTGAAGCAGTCAGCACGCAACCGTTTGTATAACAATAAACTAAACTAAAACAGGCACTCACACAACGCGCAGAAACAAAATGAAACGACTTTACCCCGATGTTACCTACTATGAAAATGGATTTATCGAAGTGGGAAGTGGGCATTCGCTTTACTTCGAGCAAAGTGGTAATCCAAATGGCATCCCCGTGCTCTTTATTCACGGAGGCCCAGGTGCAGGCTTACCCCCTAATTACAAATGCTTTTTTGACAGCAATAAGTATCGCATTGTCGGCTATGAGCAACGTGGTTGCGGCCGCTCTACGCCTATAGCTGACACGCTAAATAACGACACCTGGTCGAATGTTGAAGATATTGAAGCATTACGTACACACCTTTCAATTCCAAAATTTCTCTTGTTTGGCGGTTCGTGGGGTTCGACACTCGCCCTGCTCTACGCGTTAAAGTACACACCGCGAGTGACAGGACTCATTCTACGTGGCGTATTTTTAGCTCGACAGGAAGACAGGGATTGGTTTTTATCGCCAAATGGCTGTGCAGCTCAGTTATTTCCCGAGTATTACCGGAAATTTACAAAAGATGTGCCTAAGCCTGTGACCTCTAATTCAGTGTGTGATTTCTATAGCGCAATGGTGCGTTCTAGCAATGATGTACTAAGACATTCAGCGCTTAAAAGATGGTACCAATGGGAAGAGAGACTTTCTCGTATAACTCTACCACCTGGTGTGGGTGACTCGACAACTAATTACCCTATGCAGCTGGTCACCTGTTTAGCCACTTTGGAATGCCATTTCCTATCTAATCAATGTTTCCTAGATGAAAACTATATTCTTGAAAACATTAGCAAAATAAGCCATATTCCTGGGACAATTGTACATGGTCGTTACGACATGATCTGCAAAACAGAAGCGGCAGAGGCACTTCACAAAGCGTGGCCTCAAAGTCAGCTACAAATTATCCCCGACGCGGGGCACAGTACTTCCGAGCCTAGTATAGGTTACGCGCTCTGCCGTGCTACCCGCGACATGTCTCGCTTTATTCAGGAGTCGTCGAAGTGATAGGACTAATTCAACGCGTATCGGAAGCCAATGTCACCGTTGCCGGTAATCTTATTGGCGAAATTGGTAAAGGCATGCTGGTGCTCTTGGGTGTTGAGAAAGAAGACGGTGACGCGGAGATAGAGAAGTTAGCAAATAAGCTCTGTCGATATCGCATGTTCAGTGACGAAGACGGAAAAATGAACCTAAATGTTGAACAAGTGGGAGGCGAAATACTGGTGGTCTCTCAGTTCACACTCGTAGCCGATACGCAGAAAGGTAATCGTCCTGGTTTTTCACGCGGTGCATCGCCAGAACACGGCCAAGCCATTTATGAAAAGTTCGTTCAGTCTTTAAAAGATAAAGGTATGGTAGTGGCCACCGGCGAGTTCGGCGCTGATATGCAAGTAGGCCTAATTAATGACGGCCCCGTCACCTTTCAATTTAGCGTTTAGCGGGTAAAATCGTGCGCTTCGTCAGCATCCCAAACTTGCTTACATAATTAAGCTTGTACCGCATGTATTCTTACGTTTAAATACTCGTTCATTCATTTAAGAAGGCCGGTTTATTGTGTACAAGGTAGTCACACCAAAAAGCGATGCCGAGTTTGAAGCCTATTTTCATTTTCGGTGGGAACACTTACGCCAGCCATGGAATTTCCCTCCAGGCTCTGAAAAAGACGAATATGAGCAAGTCGCAGAGCACCGTATTATTACTAACCGAAATGGCGAAATTGTAGCTTGCGGCCGTGTTCATTTGAACACAGCCGAAGAGGCACAAATTCGTCACATTGCGGTTCACCCAGGCCATCAACGCAAGGGCTTAGGCCAAATGATCATGGCCGCACTAGAAAACGTTGCGAAAGACTTGGGCGCCGAGCGCGCTGTAACGAACAGCCGCGAAATATCTATCGACTTTTTTAGCGCATGTGGCTTTGAAGTTGAGCGTGAAGCGCCTAACGAGCTAGGCATGCTTAAACGTCAGCAAATGGTCAAGAAGTTCACTGAAAATAACACATTGGTACTTCACCCTAAGTGGTGTAAATCGCTGCAAGAGACATGGTCCGAGACCATTCCCATTACCGAGCACATGGGAATTAAGCTTTACCAGTACACAGGCCGCACACTTGAAACCCGTGCATCATTAAACAAAAACATCAATATTCACGGCACTATGTTTGCTGGCAGTATTTTTTCTCTAGCTACGCTAACTGGCTGGGGCATGATTTACTTGCAGCTTAAAGAGCGTGGATTAGACGGTGACATTGTATTGGGCGATGGTGATATTCATTACCACAAACCCATCACGATGAAACCAAGGGCAATCTGTAATATTGAAACCTTGTCTGGAAAATTCAAGCCGCTAGAGAACGACAACAAGGCAAGGTTTGAGCTGAGTGTGGCAATTTTAGATGGCGACACCCCTGTGGCGGAATTTGAAGGGGTATTCTACGTACTTCCTCCCTCTAAAAATGAAGAAGAGTAGCGTTACGGATTAGCGATCATCACTAATTCGTACGAGCCGTCACTGAGAACAAAAATCCACTCATAAAAAAAGCGCCGTTAAGGCGCTTTTTTCGTCGTTAAGCTATTTGTAAGCTATGCACTGCGTGTACTACGCGACCATAGCTGCTTGAAGCTTTTTCATCGCGTTCTTTTCAATTTGACGAACACGCTCTGCAGAAACCTGATATTTATCAGCTAAGTCTTGCAGAGTAATCTTGTTGTCTGCTAACCAACGAGTTTCGATGATATCTTGGCTACGCTCGTCTAGCGTTTTAATCGCTGAGTACAAGCGCTTGCTCGCCGCTGTATCCCAGTCGTTGTTGATTACGTCAGTTTCAACATCTGAAGATTTGTCTTCTAAATACTGAACTGGCGCAAAATTACCTGTTTCATCTTCATCCGCAGTTAAATCGAACGCTTGGTCTTGAGAGCTCATACGCGCTTCCATTTGAAGCACTTCTTTTGTACTCACACCCAATTCGTTCGCTACTGTTTGCACTTCGTCATGAGTAAACCAACCAAGACGCTTCTTCGCCTTACGAAGGTTAAAGAACAGTTTGCGCTGCGCTTTGGTTGTCGCAACTTTCACTATTCGCCAGTTTTTAAGTACAAACTCATGAATTTCTGCTTTGATCCAATGTACCGCGAAAGAAACCAAACGTACGCCCACCGTTGGGTCGAAACGCTTAACGGCTTTCATCAGACCGATGTTACCTTCTTGAATTAAGTCGGCTTGTGGTAAGCCATAACCTGAGTAAGATTTTGCAATGTGCACTACAAAACGAAGATGTGACATTACTAGCTTACGAGCGGCTTGTAAGTCTTCGTCTTCGCGAAGGCGCACTGCCAACTCGCGCTCTTCCTCAGCGCTAAGCATATCAATGCTGCTTACAGCTTGGATGTAGCCTTCAATGCTACCGCTGTGTGGCACTGACAGGGCCATAGATTGCAAATTGTTGCTCATTGTTCACCTCATTTATTGCCGCTTCATATTAGCAAAGTAACCGAAGCTGCGCGAGACCTAATTAAGATATGAAGTCTAACCGATATGTAGGTATAGTGACTATTTCTACAATATCAAGACCTAAATAAAGAAAAAAAGTTCAACTTTTAAGCTTGCGGTCCATTTACGAATGCATTCACCGCAAACACTAAGCCTAGACTATCGACTTCACATCGAATGACACGCTGCGCTTTTTGGCATCGTGCCTTTGGGTCGGTCATTTAACCACTACATCATTATACTTTAATTACACATACCAAAGTGAAGGCTAATCTCACTGGTATGAAATCCAACGCTTATTTATTACACGCTAGTTACCCAAAACATAAGATTTTCACTATATCTAAGATAAGTCAGCAAGGTGCCTACGCGTCAATACAGTGTATAAACCTTGTATATGTCATCTTATACCTTGCTTTTCTGGCTGGAAACTGAAAATAATAGATTGAATTAATCGATTTTGCACTACAACCGCTGTACAGCATTTTCCAGACAACAATTATAAAAGACTGGAAGGGAAATACTTAAGGAAAGGAGTAAGGCAAGTGAAGCAAAGAGGATCTTGATGTTTGCTTACGTCGCTAGACAGCCCATATTTAATGTAAACAGAGAAGTTTACGCCTATGAACTACTTTTTCGTGTTGGAGAAGATAACTGCTTTCCCGATATACCTCCTGACGAGGCTACCTCGAAAATTCTTACCTCTACCCATTTAAGCTTAGGTATTGAGGAGATAACCGGAGATAAGAAAGCCTTCATCAACTTTCACCGCGACACACTTATGTTTCGTTTTCCGACCTCTCTGGATGCAAGAAAGTGGTCATTGAGATTGTAGAAACCGTTGACGTTGATGATGCGCTGGTAGCCGCTTGCAAACATATTCGAGGTCTTGGCTATCCTATTGCTCTTGACGACTATGACATGAAAGGGAAGTGGGAAGCATTCATTCCATTTACCAGCATAGTCAAAATTGACATTACAGAGATCCCCCACGAAAAAATTCCCGCCCTTGTCGAACGCTTCAAGTCGAACAAAATACAGTTGGTTGCAGAAAAAATTGAGACCTATGAAGAATTCAATAAATTCAAAGACATGGGTTTCGACTATTTCCAAGGATACTTTCTAGCTAAACCCGAAATCGTAAGGCACAGAAAGTTAGGGCCCAGCAGCCTAACTATGATGGAGTTACTTACGCTAAGTAGCCAAGCAAAGCTTAATTTCGATGAAGTAAACAAAATCATTGAACGAGATCCCTCGCTTACCTACTTGCTACTGCGGTTTATCAACAATCCTCTGGTCAACAAGCGACATAAAATAACGTCACTTAAACACGCGTTAACCTTTATGGGCGAAGTAGAAGTGAAGAAGTTCATATCACTGCTGGCTCTTGCAAACCTAAGCGATGGTCAGCCTACTGAGCTAATGCAAATGGCGCTTGTTCGCGCAAAGTTTTGTGAACTGGTCTACACGCAGCTCAAAGGTGCCGATGACCCGTTAAAAGGTTTTCTTACTGGCCTGCTTTCTTTGCTTGATGCCATGATGGAACAGCGAATTGACGATTTGGTCAGCAAGGTTCCAATTAGTGACGACGTTAAAGATGCCCTGTGCGGAAGCCCTGGTGTGCTTCGCAACTGCCTGACGCTGTCACAATTCTTTGAAAGAGCTAAATGGACGGGCATTCAGCAATTTGCAACAAAGTATGGTGTTAAACAGAGTCTTCTGCATAGTTATTACAACGAAGCGATAAAGTGGGCTAAACACATTCATAAGGCCGCTTTGAACGACAACTAAACCTTCGATTACGCCAGTTGATGTGAAATTAATCGTTGAATAGTTGTTAGATTGCGCTTACATATCATAGACTAGGGTCAGTTCTTTTGGATTACACATTGAAGAACACCTAACCTTAGCGTGTGACGTAGCGCTAGCTAAGCCTCTAAATATAACAATAAAAATAACCTTAACCGTGTTGTATCAGGAATAGATTATGTTCGCGTTTATAGCTCGCCAGCCTATTTTAGATAAAAGCAAAAGTGTTTTCGCCTATGAGCTTCTGTTCAGAGATGGCAAGTCTGGTGCTTATCCGGAACATAACGAAGAGAAAGCTAAGTATATTTCTGAGCACTTCCATCCACTTGGGCTTGATGATATCAGCGGCGAAAAAACGTCTTTTATCACGTTCTCGTCAGATACAATTATTTCCCGCTTTCCTACATCGCTTAACCCTGAGTCGGTAGTGGTTGAACTAGCTGATCCAACCGACAACACCAGCGGCCTATTCGAAGCATGCCAGCACATAAAGCAACTTGGCTTCAAGCTAGCTATCGATGACCCTATGATGGTGGGTTCAAAACACGACATATTTCCTCTTATCGATATTGTGAAAGTCGATGTGACAAAAACCCGCTTTGAAACCATTGAAAAGCACATTCCGCGCTATCACGATGCGAACGTGCAATTAGTGGCGGAACAGGTTGATACGCAAGATAATTTTTCAACGTGCGTAGATTTGGGTTTCGACTTCTTCCAAGGTTATTTTTTCTCGCAACCGGAAGCGCGTATTCTACGACAGCTTCCTGCGTCTAAAATGAACATTGTTGATTTGATGGGCGAAAGCTCTAGCAGCGACTTTGACATAGACCGTATCAGCCAAATTATAGAGAGAGACGCCACCTTAAGCTTCTTATTGCTGAAGTTTATCAATAACCCCACTATTAATAAGCGTTTCAAAATTACATCACTAAAGCACGCGCTTAATTACATGGGTGAAGTAGAGATTAAGAAATTCATCGCTTTGTTAAGTTTAACTAACTTAGGCGACGAAAAGCCCCTTGAAATCATTCATATGTCGTTAGTTCGCGCTAAGTTTTTCGACTTACTTGCTGAGCGTAGAGGTCTTAGAAATAATCCGCCCATCTCCTTTTTGGTTGGTTTATTTTCGCTTCTTGAAGGGTTACTTGATCAGTCTATGACAGACATTGTAAAGCAGCTGCCGCTTTCCGATGAGGTTAACGATGCACTACTTGGCAAGAACTTAGAAATGAACAGCTATATGACTTTGGTTCGCGCCTTTGAAAGCGCCCTTTGGATGAATGTCATAAAACAAGCTAAAGTGCTTAATATTGACCAGAAGCAGCTGCATATGCTGTATAACCAAGCCATCATTTGGGGCAATGGAGTGCGCAGCGCTATCTCCTCACACTATCCCCGTGCGATAGCTTAAGTACAAAACTAAGAACACGCCTACTTACCGCCAATAACGTCATACAGTGCACCTATATATTTCGCACTGTAGGCGTGTGAGTATACTCACGTCTACGATTACTTGGGCTCTATTTCCCTTACATGACGCTGCACAGAGATAAGTGAGCCCAGTAAACCAAGCAGCACTGATAGTCCCAGCATTGTCAGCAATGCAGAACCGGTTAACCCGGTGATATTGAAATCCTTCTGATACATAGCGGCAAACGTGGTGATGCTGCTATCCATCCACCATAGTATGATAATAACGGCAAACCACGCCATCAATCCGCCCAGTAGGCCATACCAGAAGCCTGTATATAAAAACGGGCGATGGATAAACGCATCGGTTGCGCCAACCAGCTTCATCACTACGATTTCGTCGTACTTGTTCAAAATATTCAGACGAATGGTGTTACCAATAATTAATACAACGGCGATGAAAAGTAGCAATCCTATTAGCGTAACCAAGTCTCTGGCAATATCGATAACGGCATATAAACGCTCTAACCATTCGATATCCAGTTTACCTATATCAACTTCACGCTGCTGTCGCAACTTATCTAGCAGTGCTTTGGCTGCCGTCGGCGACGCGTGTTTTTCGTTTGGCGTTACTAGCACTACATCAGGCAGTGGGTTTTTCTCTAGATAGGCGATAGCATCGCCCAATCCTGACAAGTGCTGAAATTCTTTAAGCGCATCATCCGCTGGAATATAAACAACGCTGTCTATTTCAGACCAGCTATTTAATCGTGCCACCAGCTGTTGCGAACTTGCCGCGTTGATATCTGGCTTTAAAAACAGAGATATTTCTGACGCCTGATCCCAGCCTGCTGTAATTTTCTCAGTATTTTTCACCATGATGTAAAGCGTACTAGGTAGCGTAATACTCAGGCCTAGTACCCCAATAGTCATTAAGGATGCCAGCGGCTGACGCCACAGCTCACCAAGACTCGCCAGCGCTTGGCGCACATGGCTGACAAAGAACATCACAATAGATTGGATAAAGCCCACTTTGGCAGAAGACGCCCCTTTTGCACGCCCTTTAAACAAAATACTCATGACCAGGCTCCTTCACTGCTGGCTGAACTTGTGCCATCAAGGTCGTCAGTAAGGCCATCGGTGATCATTTGACCATTTTTGAGGGTCAGCGTGCGATAACGCATGCGAGCAATCAACCCTAAATCATGGGTTGCAATAAGTACTGACACGCCTGCTTGATTGAAGTCTTCAAACAGGCGAATGATTTCCATGGAAAGCTTGGGGTCGAGGTTACCGGTCGGTTCGTCTGCCAGCAGTAACGGGGGTTTATTTACTACTGCTCGCGCGATCCCCACTCGCTGCTGCTCACCACCAGACAACGTAATAGGCAGGCAACGCGCTTTGTCTCTTAGTCCTACCATTTCAAGCGCAGCTTCTACGCGCTTGCGAATTTCTTTGTGGGTGTAACCCTCAATGACTAGCGGTAACGCCACGTTGTCAAAAACCGACTTGTCCATCAGCAGCTGGTGACTTTGGAAGATCATGCCGATATCGCGGCGTATATAGGCAATATCTCGACGGGTAATAGCGTTAAGGTCGTGGCCATTAATAAGAACGCGCCCTACTGTTGGGCGCTCCATTAGGCTGATAAGTTTAAGTAGCGTGCTTTTTCCTGCGCCAGAATGCCCTGTTAAAAAGGCCATTTCACCCGGCGCAATATGAAAATTCACCTTGCTTAGCGCACGTTGTCCGCCCGGATAGGTTTTGCTTACCTGCTCAAACTTTATCATTATTTTTCCCTACCGCTTCGCTGGTTTTAGCTTTCAGGTGTGTCCATTTCGCTAAACAACGCATCAATAAATTCTTGTCCGTCAAACTGGCGTAAATCATCAATGCTTTCGCCAACACCTATATACCTTATAGGAATTTTGAACTTATCGGCAATAGAGAATATAACACCGCCTTTGGCTGTGCCGTCTAACTTGGTTAGTGTGATACCTGTTAAGCCCACGGCTTCATTAAACAACTTGGCTTGGCTAATGGCGTTTTGCCCTGTACCTGCATCCAATGTAAGCATAACTTCGTGAGGCGCATTCGGATTAATTTTCTTCATTACGCGAACCACTTTCTTAAGCTCTTCCATCAAGTTGTTCTTATTTTGCAAGCGCCCTGCCGTGTCGGCAATAAGGATATCTGTGCCGCGCGACTTCGCTGCTTCCAGTGCATCGTAAAGTACAGACGCACTGTCAGCGCCGGTGTGCTGTGCAATTACAGGAATATCGTTGCGTTCGCCCCATACTTGTAGCTGTTCAACCGCCGCTGCTCTGAAGGTATCACCCGCAGCAAGCATCACTTTCTTACCTTCTTGCTGGAACTGCTTAGCTAGCTTACCAATAGTTGTGGTTTTACCTACGCCATTTACGCCAACCATTAAGATAACGAATGGACCTTCACTGGAATCATGAGCCTGCATCACTTCTGACAGAGGCTGATTCACTTGAGACAACATGCCTGACATTTGTTGCTTCATGATGTCCAGCAAGGCTTCGGCATCTTTTAAATCTTTTCGAGAAGCACTGTCGGTGAGGTGATCGATGATTTTTTGCGTAGTGTCCATACCCACGTCAGCGACTAACAGCTGCGTTTCAAGGTCTTCATAGAGCTCATCATCAATGGTTTTGCCTTTAAACAGGCTTACTATGCCGCTACCTAAATTCTCTTTTGTACGAGATAGGCTCTCTTTTAAACGTGCAAATAACGACTTTTTCTCTTTCGGCTTTTCTTCGGCTTTGGCTTTAGCCTGTGCTTCAGCTTCTGCTTTAGCGCGCGCCTCTTCTTCCTCTTTAGCCTTCGCCTGTGCTTCAGCTTCTGCCTTTGCGCGAGCTTCTTCTTCCGCTTGCGCCTTCGCCTGTGCTTCAGCTTCTGCCTTTGCGCGAGCTTCTTCTTCCGCTTGCGCCTTCGCCTGTGCTTCAGCTTCTGCCTTTGCGCGGGCTTCTTCTTCCGCTAGCGCCTTCGCCTGTGCTTCAGCTTCTACCTTTGCGCGAGCTTCTTCTTCCGCTTTAGCCTTCGCCTGTGCTTCAGCTTCTGCCTTTGCGCGAGCTTCTTCTTCCGCTTTGGCCTTCGCCTGTGCTTCAGCCTCTGCCTTTGCGCGGGCTTCTTCTTCCGCTTGGGCCTTCGCCTGTGCTTCAGCTTCTGCCTTTGCGCGGGCTTCTTCTTCCGCTTGGGCCTTCGCCTGTGCTTCAGCTTCTGCCTTTGCGCGCGCCTCTTCTTCCGCTTGCGCCTTCGCCTGTGCTTCAGCCTCTGCCTTTGCGCGAGCCTCTTCTTCCGCTTGCGCCTTCGCCTGTGCTTCAGCCTCTGCCTTGGCGCGCGCCTCTTCTTCCGCTTGCGCCTTTGCTTCAGCTTCTGCCTGTAAGCGAGCTTCTTCTTCCGCTTGGGCTTTTTGTTTCTCTGCTTTTTTGTTCTTACTGAACCAGCCAAAAAGTTTCGACATCGTTAGGACAAATCCTTATAAATTCTTAGCAATTTCGGCTACACTTGCCGCCTAATGTATGAACGCATGATACCATTGTCAGCCACTATGAAGCGAGTTTCTCGCCCTACTCGGGCACCATCTTCTGCAAAAAAACCTTATTCATCCCAAAAAGGGAAAAAATCAGGGAAAACCCCAAGCGCAAATGGTCCTGGGCAAATACGCATTATCGGTGGCCAATGGCGTGGTAGAAAGTTACCCGTACTCAATGCAGAAGGGTTAAGGCCAACCACAGACAGAAACAAAGAAACCTTGTTTAACTGGTTAATGCCGTACATAAACGATGCACGCTGCTTAGATGTATTTGCGGGTTCTGGTGGGTTAGGTTTAGAAGCTCTGTCTCGCTATGCAGCACATTGTGATTTTATAGAGCTGGATAAACAGGCAGCAAGCCAGCTAAAAAGTAATCTTACCTTATTAAAAGCAAATGAATTGGCATCAGCAACCGTTCATCAAGGGGACGCACTAGGTATTTTAAAAGGCATCAGCCAAGCGCCTTACGATATTGTTTTTGTCGATCCGCCTTTTGCGAAATCATTGGTAGCACCTACGCTGGCTGCGCTAGAAGATAACAAACTTGTTCATAGTGGTAGCGTGGTGTATCTGGAACACGAAAGTGCGCTAACAACACCCGCTCTCCCCGCCCATTGGCAAATTATTAAAGACAAACAAACTAGCGCTCTGCGCTATATGTTAATTGAGGTATGTTGATCGATAACAATTGAAGTGCCTCAATTGAGGAGAGATAAGCCGTGACCTATGATTAAGCTCACGGCTTTTTTGAGCATAAGAGCTAAGGATCTGTTGCTCGTTTTACCTAAGCAAGACCAAGTTGCGTTGTCATTAAAGCTCAAGACCAATATTGGAGATTCCAGCTTCCAAGGCAAGTGCTTTCATTTCATCTGCCGCTTTCGCTGGGTATTTGGCTTGCTCTACATAATCAAGCAATTCGTTTTGTACCTCAACTTCAAACTCCATCAGCGGATGCCCTTTTACAGTCTCGTCATCGGCTTCTTCGCTTTCTAGCAAATAGGCTTCTACGCTGCCTTGCGATAACTTGCTGATGACCACTGCACCTTGCGGATCGTCGCCTGCCATCAAATTTAGCAAACCAGCTAGACCAATAGCTGCATCAATTGCTGGATAAACGCCATAGTTGTCATGCTCACTGGTATCAGGTGTAGCCACTTCAACTTTCTCAAGCTGTACCGCAATGTTGAATTTGCTCTTGGGTGATTTCAACGTTTCCCACACCAAATTCAAACAGTTGCGCAATGCGCTTGCATCACCACTTTCCGTTAATTCACAGAAAAGCGTGTAGTTGGGTAGCATACGCTCAAGTAATGCAGCACCGAATGCAACGGCTTTCCAGCCTTCCAAGGCGCGAACGCGCCCAAAGGTATTAAGTTTTTGCTTTGCCATTTAAAGGGCTCCAGTGGCATGCATGAAATATTGGGTAACGCCATCCAGCAACATTTGGATAGCAATCATAACTAGGATCATACCCATTAATCGCTCCATCGCAACTAGACCGCGCTCCCCCAGAATTTTATGGAACACATTTGAAAATAGTAAGATCACTGCGCTTATCGACCATGAAGCCGCAAGCGCAATCGACCAGTCAGCCATTCTGTCTGGCGCTTGGTTGGCAAGAAGAATAAGCGCAGCCAGCGTTGAAGGGCCCGCTATCATAGGAATAGCTAGAGGTACTAGAAAAGGTTCTTCACCTACAGCTAATCCACTGGGGTTGCCAGATGATGGAAAAATCATTTTAAGCGCAATAAGGAACAGAATAATTCCCCCAGCGATACTTACAGTCTCTTGTTCCACGTTCAGAAAATTGAGAACCGATTGGCCACTGAACAAAAAGAGAAACAGGATGCCAAGAGCGAATAATAATTCTCGAATTAGGATGACTTGACGACGCTTTGGTTCTATCGATTTGAGTACCGACATGAACACAGGGAGGTTACCTAAGGGATCCATGATCAAAAAGAGCATGATGGCAGCAGACCAAGTATCCATTTTTTTACTGTCTCCGGTTGTGAGGCTAAGCCCGTTTGCGCGTAAACCATTGAGTATAACTCAAAGTTCTTACAGATGGTCGTTTTAGGCGCGCAATGGTAAACCAAGCTGACTTAGTTAAAAACACCTTTTAAGGCATGATTGTTTTTCATTTATCTAGAGCCTGCAAAAAATACTCGAAAAATAACGAAAGTGCGCTTTACTAAAGCGTAGGGAGAAGTGTTTGTCATTTCTAAGCGGTGTTTTCGCCTTATTCACGGTCAGAATTCAAACAGCCCAATTGGCTTTTTCTACACCTTTTGGATAATGTCTTATCTCCAGAGCTTTTGATGTAATAGTGGGTAACATCATTTTGTTTAACGTTTTGTTCTGCGCATTGTTCGGCGTTGGAACCTGTTAATCCTCAATAAGAACAACCAAAAATAGGAAATATTGCAATGAGTTTGATGACTGTTAAAGAAGTGGCTGCTTTTCTTGGCGTACAAGAAGTGCGCGTAGAGCGCCTTGAGCGTGAAAGCCTTTTGGTTTCGAAAGATAAAGACACCGACGGTAACCCACTTTTCGACAGTGGCGACGTTGAACGCTATAAAACGCTAGCTGAGCGTTTAGGCGGGATCTAATTTACAGAAAAAGGGCGTGATTTTTTGCAAAGTCACGCCCTTTTTATTTTTTTGCGCGAAGCAACGTTAGTTCAAGTAACGTTATTCGCTTTGCCTCTACTCATCCACGTGGCACAACGTGCGACGTTTAAAAATAGAGCAGCGTTCGACAGCCGTTAGGGCGTCGAACGCTATTTTATTTATGCACTGAAGTCTTTCAGCATTCTCGCAATCGAGCGAATACCTTTCGCTGTTGCCCCTACCGGCATTTCAGATGTTGCCCCGCCATGGTAAGCAGCGGCTAAATCCAAATGTACCCAGCCTTCTGGCTTAACAAAGCGTGATAAGAAGCCCGCAGCGTTTGATGCACCGCCACCACCGCCACCTTTCATCGGGCGACTGTTTGCTGTATCTGCGAACGCCGATGGACAGCGCTCTGCGTGGAAATCTTCAAGTGGTAGCGGCCAAAAACGTTCGTTTTCTGCCTTTGCTGCTTTAAGCATTTGTTCGCGGGCATTATCATCTAACGAGAATACGCCATGGTAGTCAGAACCCAGTGCAACCACTGCAGCACCGGTTAGCGTTGCTGCATCAATAATCAGCGGTGCGCCCGTCTCTGTTGCCGCCATAAGGCCATCAGCCAACACTAAACGTCCCTCAGCATCGGTATTAACCACTTCAACGGTTACCCCATTTTTATAGGTAAGCACATCACCCAACTTATAAGCGTGACCGCTAATAAGGTTTTCTGCACAGCATAAAATAAGCTGAATACGCTTTTCACTGCCTTGAGAAATAGATAGCCCTAGTGCCCCTGTTACCGTCGCTGCGCCGCCCATGTCACATTTCATATCTAACATGCCTTCGCTTGATTTAATGCTGTAGCCACCGCTGTCGAAGGTGATGCCTTTTCCAACTAGCACGGCATCAACGGGCGCATCTGCATTACCTGTTGGGTTGTAATCAAGTACCAGCATTGCAGGCGGACGTTCACTACCGCGGCCCACATTATAAATGCCAATCCAGCCCTGCTCTTTAAGATCTTCACCTACCGTCATTGAGTAGGTTACCTTGTCACCACCCAGTGACTTAAGCCACTGTGCTGCTCGGGTTGCTAAGGTTTCAGGGCTTAGATCTTCAGGTGTTTCGTTTACCAGCTGACGGGTAAATAGTAACGCCGCATATTCTTGCTCTAGCGCTTCTTTGTCAGCCGTTTCGGCCCATTTTATTGATGCTGGCTTGCGCGCGCGCGTAAAGCTTAGTGCAAAAGCCCACTGCTGCTCTTTGTGCCAATCACCGCTTAGCGTAACTGCTGGCAGGCTTAAGCCATCTAGCTTTCTTGCCGCTTGCTGAATTAAACGCTCATTAAGCTTGTCGTCAGGCAGGTGAATAACTGCACCTGATTCAGTGAAAGAAAGCTTAGCACTCTCGCCCCACACTGTTTCAGCACTGTTTCTAGAAAGGCTAACGGTAAATTCTGCCATCGCGTTTTATTCCTTATTACATCGTTATATTATTGCAAAGCGCTTTTTGCGCTTGCACAAATGTTTGTTACTCTTTGGCGCCTTGTTTACTGCGCTTGTTGTTCGCTAAGCGCATACGCTATATGTGCTCGTTCAAAAGCACACATATCAATTAGCGAAACACACTAACGTGTTTTCACCTACATTCTAAAAAAGGCGACACATGAAGTTTTCACCTTCCTTATTACGCGGCACCCTTATAAAAAGGTACAAGCGATTTCTTGCCGATGTTGAGTTAGACGACGGCACTATTGTAACTGCACATTGCCCAAATACTGGCGCTATGACTGGTTGTGCTGTTCCTGGATACACTGTCTTTTTAAGTGAGTCCATCAACCCAAATCGAAAACTCAAGTATACATGGGAGCTAGCCCAAACATTTGATGGTCACTTCATCGGCATTAATACGCACAATGCTAATAAACTGGTGGCGGAAGCGCTAGATAACAAGGTGCTAAGCGAATTTTCAGACATCACAGATTGGAAAGCAGAAGTAACACCGCCAACCGCCAATAGCCGGTTCGACTTTGCATTAACCCGAAAAAATGCCGAACATCAGAGTGTTACTGAGTATATGGAAGTTAAATCCGTCACCTTAGCAGATGAAAACAAAGGGTTCTTCCCCGACGCAGTCACTCAACGCGGCGCGAAGCACTGTCTAGAACTTGCTCGTTTATCTGACAGTGGTATAAAAACCAGTCTATTATTCTGTGTACAACACACTGCTATAGAAAGCGTTCAAGTGGCTGAGCATATTGATCCAACTTATGCAGAAAGCGTAAAGATTGCCGCTGACGCTGGTGTAACAGTTTTAGCAGCAAGCTGTATAATAGACGAACAAAAAATCCTATTAAATCAAACACTCCCTTTGATTTTATAAAAAATAGGTTGATTTTTTTCATTTCGGCTTCATATTTGCGCCTTGTTTTAGTGGGACAACGCACTAATGCGTTTGCTGGTAGCCAACTGGTTAAATGAAAACACCTGGCTAATTTATGAAAGCAATACACCAGCATAATAATTACATAGACACGATTGATTGCCTGAAGTTGTCGAGTCTGATATAGATATCGGTCCAATCAGGACAAGATGGATGTCGTAGTGTAGGAGATGTGGCAGATGCCAACAGGAAAAGAAACAAAATCCCTAGGACTATTAGCGCTGGCAGGTTTACAGCCGTACGAGCCAAAAGCTGACGAAGAGTACATGGGCGAGCCCCAAATGGAGCACTTCCGTCTATTGCTTAAAGCATGGCGCAACCAACTTCGTGAAGAAGTTGACCGTACAGTAACGCACATGAAGGATGAAGCAGCAAACTTCCCTGATCCTGTAGACCGTGCAGCTCAAGAAGAAGAGTTCAGCCTTGAGTTACGTACACGTGACCGTGAGCGTAAGCTAATAAAGAAAATTGAAAAAACGCTTAAGCGAATTGAAGAAGACGATTTCGGCTTCTGTGATCAGTGTGGTATCGAAATTGGTATTCGTCGCTTAGAAGCTCGTCCTACAGCAGATTTATGTATCGACTGTAAGACCATGGCTGAAATTAAAGAAAAACAACTTCAAGGTTAAGTTACTAGCCTCGATTACGTTGATATAGAAAGCCTCATCCCGAAAAGATGGGGCTTTTTGTTAAGCCTTTATTATGCATAACCACTATGTAGGGCGCTTTGCTCCCTCTCCATCCGGCCAACTTCACTTCGGTTCGTTAGTTACCGCTGTTGCCAGCTACCTAGATGCTAAAAGCCATAACGGAAAATGGCTGTTACGCATGGAAGATATAGACGAGCCGCGCTGTATTGAAGGTGTAGATAAAGACATACTCACTACCCTAGAAGCCCACGGCCTGTATTGGGACGGCGACGTCATCTATCAAAGCCAACAACATGCCCGTTATCAAGCGGTTCTCGATGACTTGCTTACACAAGAAAAAGCCTATTTTTGTACCTGCACACGTAAGCAAATTAAAGCCATGGGCGGTGTTTATAACGGCCACTGTCGGACTGAGCCAGTGCACTCAGCTACACAGGACTGTGCCGTTCGCTTAAAAGTAGATGCGCAACTTGAAGCCTTTGATGACGTGCTTATGGGCAAAGTTATGCCCTCTAATTCAAGTACTGATTTACTAGCGGAAGACGTAGTGCTGAAACGACGAGATGGCTTATTTTCGTACAACCTTGTCGTGATTTTAGATGACGTATTTCAGCAAGTTAACCATGTCATTAGAGGGTGTGATTTAATTGATGTCACCCCTTTACAGCGCGCCGTGTACCACACGCTGGGCTATTCTGCTCCTGAATACGGTCACGTGCCGGTCGCTGCCGTGGCGCCAGGCAGAAAACTAAGTAAACAAAACCGTGCAGCGCCGGTTAAAAACGAAACAGCTTTAGATAACCTCGTGCGTGTGATGCACTTTTTGGGCTTTTCCTTTCCAAATGCGTCAGAATTTGGTGATATTGATTTGGCGCTTAAGACGGCTATTTCAATGTGGGATAGGAAAAAAGTAGTGAAAACACCCGAAATTATTGTTCCACAGCATGAATCCACTTATTATAGCGAACCTTTATAGTCTGCGGAGATACCATCATCATTCATCGTGTTTTTAAATCTGTTAAGCGCGCTTTTTCAAAAGAGAGTTCGTCTCCTAACGCTTTAAAGCCAAGGACTATGACCCGTGGAGAACACGGTATATCTCGCGAAGACGTAAGCGCAAATGCATTGAAAGTAATGTATCGCCTTAATGGAGCTGGCTTCGAATCCTATTTGGTAGGAGGCTGTGTACGCGACATTTTGATGGGTCACGAACCAAAAGATTTCGACGTGGTGACGAACGCCACACCTGAACAAATTAAAGGCTTGTTCAGAAATTGCCGCCTTATCGGCAGGCGATTTCGCTTGGCCCACATTGTATTTGGCCGTGAAATCATTGAAGTTGCCACGTTCCGTGGGCATCACCAAGAGACTGACGAAGACGAAAACCTTCCCAAGGGCAAGGCTGTCGCAAAGCGCGACGCTCACGGTCAATTAGTACGCGATAACGTATTTGGCACCATTGAAGAAGATGCTGAACGCCGTGACTTTACCTTTAACGCCATGTATTACAGCGTGGCAGACTTTACGGTAAAAGACTTCGCTAATGGCTTAGCCGCCATAGAAAAACGAGAAGTTGAGCTTATTGGCGACCCGGAAACACGCTACCGTGAAGATCCGGTACGCATGTTACGTGCGGTGCGCTTTGCCGTTAAGCTTGGCATGCGCATTGAAGCAAAAACCGCTGCACCGATTAAATCTCTGGCCAACCTTTTACAGAACATTCCACCTGCGCGCTTGTTTGAAGAAACCCTTAAACTGTTTTTATCGGGTAAGGGAGAAGAAACTTTCTTAATGCTGCACGAATACGGCTTAATCGAGCCTTTGTTCCCTCAGCTAACGCCGTTTTTGAAAGATGAAAACAGCCGTGAAATGCAGTTTGTACGTCGCGTACTTGCCAATACCGACGAGCGTATTAATAGCGACCAGCGAGTTACGCCAGCGTTCCTTTATGCCGCACTACTCTGGTATCCGGTTGAAGAAGAGTCACAACGCTTACAAAGCGATTCTGGCTTAAATGCTCACGATGCATTTAATATTGCGTCAGGCGAGGTTATCGCCCGTCAAACGCAACGTATTATGATCCCTAAACGCTTTTCTACCGTGGTGCGGGACATCTGGATTTTACAGCAACGTCTACCTAAGCGCTTTGGCCGTCGCGCTTTCCAATTGCTCACGCACCCTAAATTTAGAGCTGGCTATGACTTTTTACTTGCCCGAGGCCAAATCGAAGGTGGCGATCTCCTTGAATTAGCTCAGTGGTGGACGCACTTCCAGCACGCTGACAACGGTAAGCAGAAAGGCATGCTTAACGCCCTTCGCAAAAGCGAAGGCGGCGCAAAAGGTGCCCCGCGTAAGCGCAAGCGTAAACCAGCGAAGCGAGGTCCTGATGCATAAAGAACATGTGTACATTGGTGTAGGTAGCAACCTCGGCGATTGCCAAGGAAAAGCCCAGCGCGCGTTTGATGCGATAGGTCAAATCGAAGACACCCGCGTACTTAAAACCTCTTCACTTTATTCTAGTAAACCGATGGGGCCGCAAGACCAACCTGACTATATTAACGCGGTGTGCTTAATTGAGACCTCGTTAAAGCCGCACGGCTTATTGAAGCAGCTGCAACGCATTGAGCTGGAAGAAGGCCGTGAGCGCAAAGGTGAGCGGTGGGGACCACGCACGTTGGATTTGGATATTTTGTTGTACGGCAGCGAAACCATCGACACCGCAGACTTAATCATTCCCCATTACGGCATGGCAGAACGCGAGTTCGTTATGGTGCCGCTGTTTGAAATTGCGCCCAATATGGTTATGCACGATGGCAAACCCATTTCGGCATGGGTCGCTAACTGCTCGCTGGATGGACTTCGTCGCCTGCGCTCTTCCAATTAGCGGCAAAATCCGTATAGTTCGCCACACGATACCAACAATATCAATCTGAGACATGTCATGAAGAAAGTAACTGTATCGGGCTTGCTTAAGAAAAAGCAGGCCGGGGAAAAGATCACCTCTTTAACCGCTTACGACGCCAGCTTCGCCAAAATGTTCGACGAACAAGGTGTTGACGCCCTTCTTATTGGCGACTCTTTAGGCATGGTCCTTCAAGGTGAAGACGACACCCTACCGGTAACCATCGATGACATTGCCTACCACACGAAAAGTGTGCGTCGCGGCACTGAACGCGCCTTCGTATTAGCCGATATGCCGTTTATGTCTTACGCCACTCCTGAGCAAACCTACACCAATGCAGCAAAGCTTATGGCTGCAGGTGCAAGTATGGTTAAGATGGAAGGTGGAAGCTGGTTGTGCGACACCATCAAAGGCTTAAACCTGCGTGGCGTACCTGTGTGTGGCCATTTAGGCTTAACGCCTCAGTCAGTGCACGTTTTCGGTGGTTTTAAAGTACAAGGCCGCGAAGCAAGCCAAGCAGAAAAGCTGCTTAGTGAAGCAAAGGCATTAGAAGAAGCCGGTATTCAGTTACTGGTACTTGAGTGCGTGCCTTCATCGCTAGGCAAAGCGGTTAGCGAAGCCCTAACCATACCGGTAATCGGTATAGGCGCAGGCAAAGATACCGACGGTCAAATTCTGGTGATGCACGACATGTTTGGCATCAGCGCGAACTACATGCCGAAGTTTTCAAAGAACTACCTTGTAGAAACCGGCGATATGCGCAAAGCAGTATCAAAATATATTGAAGATGTGCAAAGCGGTGCGTTCCCATCGGCTGAACACAGCTTCGAGTAATGAGGTAAATTATGAAGGTGGTTGATAGTATTTCAGCATTACGCAGCACGGTGAACGCATGGCGACGTAATGGTGAAACCGTAGGTTTTGTACCCACTATGGGCAACCTGCACGATGGTCATCTCAAACTAGTTAAAAAAGCGAAAGCGCACAACGACAAAGTCGTGGTTAGCATTTTTGTTAATCCCATGCAGTTTGGCGCGAACGAAGATTTAGACGCCTATCCACGCACTATCGAAGAAGATAAAGCTAAGCTTATTTCTGTGGGTGCAGACGCGGTGTTTTTACCTAGCGTAGCGGAAATGTATCCGGCAGGTCTGGATGCGCAGACGTTCGTTGAAGTGCCCGGCATTTCAGGCTCGCATTGTGGCGCGAGTCGCCCAGGCCATTTTCGCGGCGTAGCTACCGTGGTGACCAAGCTTTTCAACATGGTACAGCCAGACGATGCGTTTTTTGGTGAAAAAGACTTCCAGCAGCTACAAGTTATTCGCGCGTTAGCTCGCGATTTATCAATGGCAGTGAAGGTTCACGGGGTGCCTACTGAGCGCGAGACGTCAGGCCTAGCAATGAGCTCTAGAAATGGCTACCTGACAGACACTGAAAAAGCGACGGCGAGTGCTATTTTTGCAGAAATGCAGCGCTTAAAAGCGGGCATAGAAAGTGGTAACACCGACTTTGTTCAGCTTGAAAATGCCATGGTCAGTAACCTTGAAGCAAAAGGCTTTAAGAAAGACTACTGTCAGGTAGTTAACGCCGCCACCTTTGAACCAGCTAACGATAGCGACAAAGAATTAGTTCTGCTTGTTGCTATGTTTATGGGCAAGACACGCTTAATTGATAATATGCAAATTACGCGAGATTAAGCGTAATACCAATCCTCGCGGATAGTCTCGAACTACAAAAGAAAACGCCCGATGCATGACTCCTAAACAGAGCCTGTATCGGGCGTTTTTTGTGTGTTTCTGTTAAAGTTCGCGGTTAAGACGCAACGGTTTCTGTTTCGCGAACGAAATCCATTAGCTCTTTCCAAGCCTGTGTCTCTTTCGCAATTAAGTGTTGCTCAGCCAAAATCGCGGCCAAGTCGTTATGGCTAGTAAGCGGATTCGCTAACACTACGCGAAACACGGTAATACACTGGGAAGGGTAATCAGGCGCTTCCAGGCGAGTACGAGACACAAAAGACTTACCTGCTTCACGCTGCTGCTTTTGTACCGCAACAACAAGGGCGTCAACCTTCTCATTAATAGCGTTGCGGGTTTTAGCATTCACATGCTTCAGCTTTTCCTGCACTTCAGCGGGACAAACGCGATAGGTCAACAGTGATAGAATAGGTGTGGTCGTCAATTCAAAGTCTTGGGCTTTATCAATCATCTGCGCAAAGTCTTTGGCTTTATCAATGCTGCGATCAATAAGTAGCTCGTACCCTTTGCGACCGAATATATGTAGCGCCGAGTACACCATCATGGCCATACCGTTTCGGGAGCCTTCCAGCGTGGTAGCACCTAAGTCTTTAGAGCCTGCACGCAAAATATATTGCGCGTGATGTCTTACCGCATTGGCATTTTGTGGGTCTTTGAAAAGCGCCATTCCTGCGCCCATTGGCACGTACATTTGCTTATGCGCATCAATAGTGACAGAGTCTGCTCGCTCTATTCCCTTTAATCTGTCGCGATAGCGCACCGAGAATAGCGTAGCGCCGCCCCAGGCTGCGTCTACATGGAACCAGCAGCCTAGCTCTTTGGCTACGTCAGCAAGCTCGTCTAGCGGGTCTACATGCCCTGTTTCAGTGGTGCCGCCTACCCCAACAATCGCCAGAAGTTTATTGCCTTCCTCTTGATAACGTTTACCAATGCGAAGGGCTTTTGCTGGGTCTAGGGTTTGTTTTGGCGCGGGCACAGTTAATAATTGTTCACGACCTAGCCCCAATACATCCACAGCCTTTGACAGCGAGTAATGCCCACGTTTACTGCACATCACGCCTAAATTGTTAATGTCGTAGTGACGATAGGCTGCGGCAAGACCTGCTTTAGCCACGCCTGAAAACCCTTTTTGTGGGCCAAGTAATTTGTTGCGAGCCACCCATAATGCGGTGATGTTGGCAATGGTTCCGCCAGAGCAAAATGCCCCCAAAGAATGGGCCGCACTGTGTAGATGGTTGTCGTAAAAGCTTTGAGGCTGATCGTACACAAGGTTGTGCATCATGCCCAATACTTGACGTTCTAGCGGCGTGAAAGCTTTAGAAGTTTCTATTTTAACCAAGTTCTGGTTAAGCCCTACCATTAACTTAGAAAGCGGCAGGTGAAAATAGGGCAACGCTGAGGTCATGTGACCAATAAAGGTAGGCGAGTAAGTATTAACTGAATGCGCAACAAGCTTATCTAACAAGCTTTCAGCATGAGTAGACACAAACTCGGGTGACTCAGGCACTTTGGAGTCTGAAAAGTCTTTTTCAATTTCTTCTAACGACGTCTTTTTTGTCACTACGTGCTGCGACAAAAAATCTAAGATATTGTCAGATAAATGCTGCTCTATTTGAGCCAGCTTTGAGTCTTTGTGTTCAGGCTTGGTAAAGACCCTAAACAGGTGCTCTAAACTAACTTGCGCTTCACCCACTCAACACACCTCATACTTAAAACAATCACACATTTCGCTTACATTTATTGGGCGAAATCAACAGGCGGTTTTGTAGGACACCGGCCTGACACTTACTTTTCCTTTTAGCCAACTAGCATTCGACACAATTACTTTGTGACTGGTGCAGCTATTTATCCAACATATCCCTTAACGGTACATCGGCTGGGCTAATGCGCGTTGACGCGGTCCATTCGTTGCCAAACCTGAAAACTTATCACAATACTTTCAGGGTGTCGCACTTTACATCAGATTGCAATGCTCGCCAAGGGTTAGCGCACGGCATTTAAGCGACTATTAACGTTTTATTACATGCAAAAAACTTATGAAGCGGTTAACTCTGCACACGTATTTAAACGAATTCCCCCGAATTTTGTACCGCAAATTTTATCAGTCTCTACTATATTTAATTTATGAATAGTACCAACACGGGTCTCTCGTATTGGTTTTCCATCTTCTAATTGCGAGCCTAAGTAGCCATTGAACTCACATTCAAGCATTCATAGCTGCGATAAAGTACTGCTTCAAAGCAAGGGGGTCTGTTTATGCCCATTCGTGAAATTTCCGAGGATTTCTCTATCGATGATATCGTGCCTTATTTTCAACCCATCGTTGACTTACAAAGCCAAGGAGTATGGCGCTACGAGTGCCTGGCACGCTTGATAACCCGAGGTGATAAGACTTTTTTACCTAGCGAATTTCTCTACCTTATAGAGCGCGAACAACACGTAAATACGCTTGCAGCGAGCATGTTTGTGCAATGTGCCAGCTATTTTCACGACGTTAATATCCCTTGGAACATCAATATCACTGCCAATGACCTTCACAATGTAGAGCTTACTAATACCCTCATCACCCATTTAGCAAGCTATCCCACGCCGGAGCGTGTAAGTATAGAAGTAAGTGCTTCTACTGCCCTATCCAATCCGAAAAGCCTTACCGCATTTATCGAAAAAAGCATGCATGTGGGGCTGGGCGTTTTCATCGATAACGTTGGATCATGCCCAGGTAACATACGAGCGCTTATGAACTTGCCGGTTCGGGGGATTAAGCTCGCTGGCGGGCTAATTAAACACTATGACGAACAAGAGGCAGTGAGGGAATATGTAGACTATCTGCTGTCGCTATGTGAACGCCATGGAGTAAGCACTATTGCCGAGCACGTAGAAGATGAGGCGCATCTAGAACGCGTAAAACGCCTGCCCATTCGTTATGCACAGGGATATGTGTTTAGTCCGCCCATGGCGAATGTGCGAAGTGCCACTGCGCGCCATTAACAAGCGAAATATAAAAATTTGAATAACAAACGGGGC
Organism: Alteromonas sp. 07-89-2; assembly: GCF_013113925.1. Taxonomy (NCBI): domain Bacteria; kingdom Pseudomonadati; phylum Pseudomonadota; class Gammaproteobacteria; order Alteromonadales; family Alteromonadaceae; genus Alteromonas; species Alteromonas sp. 07-89-2. Next base: position 186,215 of record NZ_VTYM01000005.1, read on the forward strand.
GAGATTTTCATCTCACCCCACTTTTATCAGCTTTCAGTATTTCTTGCTGCTATAGCAGACTCAGCTTTCTTCGCTACGGCAGTTAAGCTGCCAGCACGATTGACCGCTCCCTCGGTACTTTCGCTCAAACGGCGTCATGTGATCATCGCCAGTAACTTCAGATAAATCAGATACCATGCCGTAATGTTTAGCCGCTTGCGCAAATTCCATTAGATAAATAAGCCAGTTGCTACGCACTTCAATATTTGGAGTGATCGCCATCAGGTCCACCATGGCCGCACTACCGTGCCAGCGCTTTTGAACCTGCGTTTTTTTAGGATAGGGGTTGGGATACAGCAGAAAGTGCTGAGTCACGTTCCAATTAGACTGCTTTACTAAGCGCCAAAAGTCGTTCACATCGGCACGAATGACCCGATAGTTATCTTGCTGTGCACTGTAATGTTCATGTTTATCCACCCGCAGCGCCGACTTATCGATACCGATAACACGCGCATCGGGGTTTGCTCTTGCAATATTCGCCGTACTTTCGCCAACGCCGCAGCATGAATCTAAAATGATCTCGCCGCTAAAGCCATCAAGCCACGCGCTGACATCATCAAACGCGGCTTGTGTATGGTCGCTAATCGGTCGCTTATTTTCACTCGCTTGGTACTTTTTCACTAAATCGTCTAACTTATCGTGAATACCTACCTGCGATGTTGTGATTTCTCTAGAATTACCGCTGGCCATTAGCTACGAATACCTTTACCCGTTTTAAGTAGGTAGTACGCCACACCAAATAGCAGTGCATTAAAGCCCACTAACAAGGCAAGCGACAAGGTTACATTTACGTCAGAGACCCCTAAGAAGCCATAACGAAACCCGTTGACCATATACACAACAGGGTTCGCCTTACTCACCCACTGCCAGAATTCAGGCAATAGGGTAAGTGAATAAAACACACCACCTAAGTAAGTTAACGGTGTTAATACAAACGTTGGAACTACGCTAATATCATCAAAAGTTTTCGCAAACACTGCATTAATTAAGCCTGCCGTTGCGAACAAGGTAGAGGTAAGCAGCAAAGTGAGCGCAATAATGCCGAGGTGATGGATTTGAACATCAACGAAAAATAGCGACACTAAGGTAACAATAATACCTATCAGTATGGCGCGGGCCACGCCGCCGCCCACATACCCAAGAATGATGACCGAAGTGGGTACTGGTGACACCAACAGCTCTTCAATGTTGCGCTGAAATTTAGCACTAAAAAATGAAGAGGACACGTTGGCGTAGGAGTTTGTGATCACCGACATCATAATAAGGCCGGGCACAATAAACTCCATGTAAGTAAAGCCGCCCATTTCGCCAATACGGTTGCCGATGAGGCTACCGAATATCACGAAGTACAAACTCATTGTAATAGCTGGCGGCACAAGGGTTTGTACCCATATGCGCAAAAAGCGCGTGCATTCTTTTATCCAAATAGTGGTTAGCGCCACATAGTTTTGCTTAAACCAACCCACGTTTTCTTCTGTGTTCATTTGTGTACTTTCAGTTTTCATGTTTTTCACCTTTACCTGCTGTGGGTTTAGCCAGCTTGCTTCGCTGATTCAACTAAACGCACAAATAGCTCTTCAAGGCGATTTGATTTATTGCGCATGCTCATTACTTGAATACTCTTTTCACTTAGCTGGGTGAAAACCGGGTTCAATCCTTCCGTTTTCTCAACATCAACTTCAAGGGTATGGTCGTCAATCAAACGGTGTTCAAAACCCATTAGTAGGTTGTCCGTATTCGACACACCATCTGGAATTTTGATATCCAACACAAAGGTTTCTAGGCTTAGTTTAGACAATAAAGCTTTCATGCTGGTGTTCTCGACAATGGTGCCCTTGTTAATAATGGCGATATTGCGACACAACATTTCTGCTTCTTCAAGATAGTGGGTAGTGAGGATAATCGTGATCCCCTGACGATTAATCTCTTCTAAGAAGCCCCACATAGAGCGGCGAATTTCAATATCTACGCCCGCGGTTGGCTCATCTAAAATAAGCAATTTCGGCTCATGCATGAGTGCTCGAGCAATCATCAGTCTTCGCTTCATACCACCCGATAGCTCACGCGCGCGGGCATCGCGTTTTTCCCACAGGTCAAGCTGGGCAAGGTATTTTTTAGCGCGCTCTTTCGCAATACTGCGCGGCACACCGTAGTAACCTGCCTGATTCAATACAATTTGCAGTACAGTTTCAAACTGGTTGAAATTGAACTCTTGTGGCACCAGACCAATGCAGGCTTTGGCTTGCTCTTTTTGCGTTGTGAGGTCATAACCAAACACCGACACACTGCCATTTGTTTGGTTTACAAGTGAACTGATAATACCAATAGTGGTAGATTTACCCGCCCCATTTGGGCCAAGTAATGCAAAGAAGTCTCCTTCTTGTACTGTAAGGTCGACGCCTTTTAGTGCCTGTACGCCACCTTTGTAGGTTTTGGTTAACCCTTTAATGTCCAACGCTTTCATGATTTGCCCGTAGTGAGAGTGTGATCACTAAGACGTATTGACCTTTGATGCACACCAAAGGTCAGCACGCCCTAATTAGCTTTAGTGAGATGCAGTTATCTGTCGCTAACAACTTACAACCAACGAAGTGTAACCTAGTTCATGCTATTAAATGAATACACTCGCGTTTAGTGGTTGCTTTAAACAGTTTAACCTTTCGTCTTCTAAGTGAGAGCGAAAACGCCTTTTTTCAACCCCAATAAAAAAGCGCCGCGTACCGTTGGGGTAGTACGCAGCGCAAAGGGTAGCTTAATACCAGTCTGAATAGATAATTGAGACTTTTACGTAGAAGTTCAGCCTTACCGCTTCCACGGCACTGTTTCCCCTCTCCTAGTCTTTGAAGAGGCTTCTACAGTGCAATCCGCCTAGCTTGCTTAGCACTTAAAAAAAGCAGTGCGCTAAACTCGACGGACAAATACTATTAAACCCGTTATTCATGGCAAAAAAAGCGCGTAATTGTGGAAATGTGGTGGTGATTTAGCTTTCCTATAGATTTAGCACGTGAAACTGCACTCCAAGCGTTTTATTAATCCGCGCTTGGGGACGTTGTGTGGGGCTGCCGCCAAAGATAAAGTTCACGATAAGCCCCTCAAATATGGCGTAAATGAGGCAGGCTTGAGGATTTTATGCCGAACTTAGGCAATAGCTGTCAATCATAGGTATAGTGTGCGCTCTATCAGAATTATATTTGCGGGTTAATGTATGCCAAAGACAATTGCATTAGTGGAAGATGACGCGGCCATTCGCGAAAATTACATTATGGCGCTTAAAGCGCAGGGCTATAGCGTGAATGCCTATGAGGACAGGCCTTCTGCTGCTGAAGCGTTTAACCACACCCTACCCGACCTAGCCATTATCGATATTGGTTTGAAAGATGAAATTGAGGGGGGCTTTATGCTGTGCCAGCAACTGCGAGGCCTATCACAAACCCTACCTATCATCTTTTTTACTGCGCGAGATAACGACGTAGATACTATCAGCGGCCTTAGAATGGGCGCGGATGACTACCTGACTAAAGATATCAGCATGGCTCACCTGCTAGCACGCATTGCAGCCTTGTTCAGGCGTACAGACTTACTTGCTGCCCCCACAGAGCAAAAAGATGAGCTAAAAGTGGGCGACTTAAAAGTAGACGTGTCGAGAATGACGGTAAGCTGGCAAAACCAACCCGTTTTGTTGACGGTAACAGAGTTTTGGATGCTGCATGCGCTCATTAAGCGCCCTGGTCATGTGAAAAGCCGCCAACAGCTAATGGATGAGTCCAGAATGGTGGTAGACGACACCACCATTACTTCGCATATCAAACGTATGCGTAAAAAGTTTGTGCAGCTTGACCCAAACTTCGATCATATAGACACCGTGTACGGCATGGGATATCGCTGGCAGCTATAGCTGGCTTTCGACAAAGACCACGTTTCATCTGATTAAATGATAAGGGCAACCGACTAAAAACATGGGATTTCGCTTTTCAATACGCCTGCAGCTTATGGTGCTGTCGCTGTTCTTATTCACCATACCCTACTTAGGTTATAACTATGTGTGGGAGCTTGAACAGTATCTGCGAAACGGTCAAGAGCAAACCATGATTGGCACGGCGCGAGCTGTTGCCACTGCCCTCCACGAGCGTCCCGCTTTATTTGATAGCCAATCGGCGTATCTTCAAGACGTGCGCCCTGGAACAGATCTTTACGCGCCACCTATCCCGTCCCCCATTCGACTTGATGGCGAACTTAACGACTGGCAGCAAGTCAGCGAGTTAATGAGTGAGTATGGCAGTGGCGAAGTTATTGAGTACTACAATGGCTACGCGGGAGAACCTACCAGCTTATCGTTCAAGCATATGGTGGGGCGCTACGGTCAATTTTTGTATGCCATGTTTGAAGTCAGTGATGACGTACTGCTGTGGCGGCAACCCAATAGTTTAAGCGTGGAGACTGGCGACCACCTGCTTGTGGGCATGGAAACTCCACAGGGAGAATTAGCAAGGTATGTTGTCGCTCCTTATGAAAGTGGCTGGGTAAATGCGTACAAGCTGGCAGATAACACAACGACAACTCGGGCTGTAGAGAACGCGCTCTCTATTCAAGGCCGATGGCAAGAGACTGCCACGGGCTACAACATTGAACTGCGCTTTCCGCTATCTATGACCACAGGCGGCTTGGCATTTTCAATTGTCGATGTAGACGACAAGGCAAGTCGATTGAAGCAGTACGCGTTAGGTACGGCGAATACAAAAGAGCTCGCTGAATTAGGTACTGTTATCACCCCTTCCCCTGAAATCGAGCGTATTCTGGCAGGTTTAAAATATGCCGATTCACGGGTGTGGGTTGTAGATAAGCACAAACGGGTACTCGCTCGCGCTGGTGACATTCAATCGGCCACAGGCATTGAGGTAGATGAAAAAGAAACCTCTTCAAATGCAATTTGGCACTGGGTTGAAAGTGAGTGGTTACTTCCACTTTATTATCAGATTCTTACGCGGCCACCTGCCGACTTTATTGACGAGCTAGACGATGCTTATGCATTGGTAGGGCAGGATTTAGGCACGGCGCTGAATGGCCAACCCGATTCACTATGGCGTTTGTCACCCGATAATAAAGCCATAGTACTTTCCGCTGCCTACCCCATTTTTATTGAAGGCAACGTAATGGGTGCAGTTATTGTAGAGCAAACCACCAATGGTATTCGTACGTTGCGGAACCGGGCGTTAGAACAGCTCTTTCACGTGATTTTAGCGGTGATGACCATAGGTACATTAGGGTTACTGCTGTTCGCTACGCGAATTTCAAACCGCATTCGGTCCCTTCGCGATAACACCGAAGCGGTGATAGATGATAATGGCAAAATCATTGGAACCCTGCCGGTATCCAATCAGCGTGATGAAATTGGTGATTTATCCCGTTCATTTGCGGATGTGCTTTCGCGGTTACAGCAGTACAACTCCTATTTAGAAAACATGGCATCCCGCTTGTCTCACGAACTTAGAACGCCCATTGCCGTGGTAAAATCGTCGCTGGATATGCTGACTCAGGTGGATGATGCCGACCAACAAGCTGTTTTTGTTGAGAGGGCGCAATCAGGGGTGAACCGCCTAAGCACCATATTAAATAGTATGAGTGAAGCCACCCGATTAGAGCAGGCCATTCAACAAGAAGATTTAGAGCCATTCGACTTAGTTAAGGTGATATCTGGGTGTATTGCTGGTTACGAACATGCCTATAGCCATCGACGCTTTAGTTTTACCCACAATGCTGATACTGCGCGCATACTTGGCTCACCCGAACTTACTGCGCAAATGTTCGATAAAATTATCGCTAACGCCGTAGATTTCAGTGAAAAAGAAAGTGAAATCCAAGTCAGTATTACGGTTAAGGACAAGCAAGCTGAGTTAACCATTAGTAATACCGGGCCGCTTCTTCCTGAAGGAATGAGGTCTCAGTTGCTTCAGTCTATGGTGTCGGTGAGAAAAGAAAACGATGTGCAAAATGCCTCTTCACCGCACTTGGGGCTGGGACTTTATATTGCCAACATCATAATGACCTTCCACAAAGGTCAGTTATCTTTATTCAATCGGAAGGATAGTACAGGTGTCGTCGTCAGCGCGCGCTTTCCTTTGATGTAAATGAATGAAAAAAACGCCCAACTCGGTCTATAGTTAGAGTCTAATAAACTTTGCTACATCGATAGCGAAAGCCGAGCTCATACCTTATACCAGTCCGCATAGGTTATTATCTATACGGATTGGTATTAAATAGGCTATACGTAGTCATATGCTTTCGTGTCAACAATGGACGCATAGCGCTTTGTCTTTCTGTCTAAGGCTAAAGCCATTATAAAGAATGAATTACAATGCCAAAAAACAACTCGTTATTGATTAAATCCATGTCATTTGCGCTTTCTATTTTCTTTACTCCTCATCGAAGGACGAGCACGTTCAACATAACTAGTTTCATCACAGGTACATTCACATCGAGCGCTCTCTTACTAGCCGGCGCGACACTTTCATGGGCACATGCCGCTGAGACATCCTTATCAGCAACGCCAAGCATTTCGATATACGTTAGCGACGCCAATGGGGAGCCTGTGAAAGATATGGTGTTAACCCTAACGCCTAACTTTACGCTTGCATCAACACCACAGCGTGAAGAAGAGCCCGCCATAATGAATCAAATCGATAAACAATTTGCACCTCACGTGCTTGTTGTTCAATCAGGCACAGATATTTCGTTTCCAAACGCAGATAATCTTTTTCATCACGTGTATTCTTTTTCACCTACAAAACAGTTTGAGCTAAAACTCTACAAGGAGTTTACCGCTGAACCGCTTCGCTTTGAGCAAGCTGGTATTGTAGATATTGGCTGCAATATTCACGACTGGATGCTGGGCTATATTGTGGTAACCGACAGTCCATTTTTCGCAAAAACCGATGAAGAAGGCGTAATGAATGTTTCACTTCCGGTAGGCGAGTACAGTGTTATGACCTGGCACCCGCAGCAACCTGATGTGAAACTATTCAACAGCTCAACATTGCATATCACCAACTCACAAGAATACAAATTTGTTCTTGATGCAGTTTTCAGTGACGATGACTTCGACGAAGGATTTGGCGATTATTAATGCGTAATGTCTTTGCCTTAACCGTCTGCTTGCTTTGCACGAGTTTAGCACTTCAGGTTCACGGAGAAACCAAGGCCCTAGTAAGAACAAGCTTTGTGGCAAAAGATGATTCGCGAAGCTTTCAGCAAATGGGAACCGGCCATCAGCGTTATGAAAGTAACGGCATACAGCTTTCTCATGCCCTAGTGACAGCTGACTTTAAGTTAGCAGATAGTTGGTCAGCGGTTGGCGTAATTAATGGCTATAGCGATGGGGAACAAAAGGTTGGATTCTCCGAGCTTTATTTAAAATATCGCCCGTTAGTCGCATCCAGCATAAAGCCTGAAGTAAAAATAGGGGCATTTTTTCCCGCTCTCTCAGCGGAAAATACCGACGCGGGTTGGTTATCGCCTCATTTTCTGAGTAACTCAGCAATTAATAGTTGGGTGGGTGAAGAACTAAGAACGGGCGGCATCGAAGTAAGTCTACGACAAAATGGCAGGCAAATAAGAAGCCACTGGTCATGGAAAGTATTGGGCAGCGTATTCAAAGGTAACGATTCCACCGGCACTCTGCTTTCTTGGCGAGGGTTTGCCCTTCACGACAGGCAGTCCGTTTATAATGATCGCGTAAACCTCCTCCCCATTCCAGGCGTCGTCGATGAAGATAAGTTAAACTCACCGGCATGGACGGAACCCTTCAGGGAAATTGACAATCGGTTTGGGTACTACGTAGGAGCTCACTTAGCTTATGCTAGAAAGGCCGAGTTGCGTTATTACTATTACGACAATAATGCAGACCCGAACATTGTTGACCCAGACCGCATTTATGCCTGGCATACGCGTTTTCATTCATTAACACTGCGATATTTACCACGGCCTGGGTTAACGGTGTTTTCTCAAGTGCTAATAGGTGACACTTTGATGGGAGAGCATATCGTAGACAACGGTTTTTCCAGTGCGTATATCGGTGCGGCATACAACCTAAAGCAATTAGGCTGGGAAGATTTAACTTTAGCCATGCGTGGGGACTGGTATCAGGTGATAGATAACGATGATGTTATGTATGACCCGAATGGGAGCAGAGGTAACGCCTTTACCGTTAGCGTAAGGTACGACATTACCGCTTATTTATCCGTTAGCACAGAGTGGCAATTAAATTCAGGGCATCAGGAGAATTTGCGTTTTTTCCAATCCGACGAGGACTATAGAGAGCAACTATTTCAACTGGCGTTCACTGTAACTCTGTAGCGAAGCGACTGTTGTTCGTCCTACCCTTTCGCCACTTCAATTAAATCAAACTTTGTTTCGCTGTCACCTTTCACCATCACCTGACACTGTCCCCAAGAGTTTGGAATTTGCCAGACATGCGCTTCGGCAACCGTGAATTTTTCTCGATGAGTATCACAACGGACTTCAACGGTATCAAGCTCGCCTTGGATGTTGCCAAAAGCAAACTTATTTCGCACAAGAGTATGGAACCAATTCCCATCACTTCCTATCGTTACGGGCACGGTTAAGTTTTGCTCAGATGCAATAGATTCTTCAATCTGACTAATTAGCGGCGCGATCTCGCCAATACGCGTTTCTTGCGCTTCCATGTCTTGAAGTGTGGTGTAGGATTTTAATGCTTCTGCATAATACCCGCGCTGAGCATCGAGTATGATTTTTCTTTGAAGGGCGTATGCCACATAATCTTCATCAAACACCATGTTATTGAAGCGCTTACTACCGTTGCTGGCAAGTAATCGCGTTAGGCTTTGCGCTTCCCTCTCTACGTCGCCTTGTTTGCTCGCTATATGAGACTCCAAGTTTAGCAACCACGTATTTTCATAGCGGTTTAGCGTATCCCAGCCTAGAAGCTCTTTAAGTGCTTCATCAGCCGCGTCAACATCACCCGCATTAAAGCGCTCGTCTGCGTCTTTATAAGCTTTAATAAATTTGCGTGTGGCACCGCTTTTTCCGCTTATAGCGAAATCCATTTGGACTGCTTGATGACACTGCTGGGTAGGTTCGCCATCTTTGATCGCGGGATTATACTGCCATTTCTTAACCGCTGACAGTGCACTGCGTTTGAACGAAGGGCTTCCAAAGAAGTCTTCTACAACAGGGTCTTTCACTCTGCCTTCTTCGTCGATAACGTAGCTTAGCCTAACCCAACCTTCTCGGCCTTTTCTAATGGCTTGAGATGGGTATTTAGGGTCGATACGTTTCAAAGGCGTCGCTGGTGTAAATGCACTTATGCGCTCTACTTCATCAGCTTTCGATTCAGAGAGCGCTTTTTCTTCAAGATCATCACATGGGATACTCAGTTCCTGTGCAGCTGCACTTGCCGTGAAACCTGTCGCGAGCAAAGCCGCTAAAACGAGCGATGGTTGGATTCGCTTAACAATATTTTCGCGGGCTGAATATTCTGTTCTCAATGCTTTTTTCCATAAATCCTGTTTCATATTTATCATCCTTAATAATGGCTAAACATTACGAGTGAATTGGCGCTAATTCTATTTTTTAGACGAACTCTCAAGTGACGCATCGGGTACGTTTTTGATCATCATTTGTTCTTTGCGTTTCATCATCATCTTGGCAAGCCTACGCATGCTCACCGTGGTGTCTTTTTCATCTACGATATCGACACCTAGCAAGCGTTCGAGCAGGTCTTCTAGCGTAAGCACCCCTTCTAAACCGCCGTACTCGTCAACCACCAGTAACATATGCACGTGCTTATTGATGAAGTGCTCAAAGGTGACTGACAGCGGCATAGTGTTTAACACGGTAACCATATCTTTTGCGTATTCAGAGAGCGGCTTATCAGTGTTACCTCTGGCTTGTGCCACCAATAAATCAGAACGCATCACAAAGCCGGTAATGTTTTCTGAGTCGCTGTCTTCAAACACAGGGATACGAGAAAATTCTATATTGGCGTGCTTGTGGAAAAAGCCTTCTACCGTCATCGACTCCGACACTTTAAATAGCGCCGTGCGGTGGGTAATCGCATCTTTCACTTTCAGCTCGTGCAAACTTAACAAGCTTTGCAGAAACGCCGCTTCGTGATTCGCTAGCTGACCTTCTTGCCCCGACAACTCTGCCATGGCGTGTAGCTCACTACGGCTTAACCCGCGAAGTGGGCTGTCTTCTTTAAAGCCTTTCGTCATTAGCTCAGACATTTTAACGAACGGCATAAGTACAATTGAAAGGTATTTAAGAAAATATGCGGTTACTGGCGCTAGTGTTCGCCAATAGGTTGCACCAAGTGTTTTAGGGATAATCTCAGAAAAAATAAGAATAAGGAGTGTAAGGACTGCTGAAATAACGCCTAGATAGGCGTCACCAAATACTGCTGCCGCTTGCGCACCTGCCCCGGCAGCCCCCATAGTATGAGCAATAGTGTTCAGCGTTAATATTGCTGATAAAGGCGTATTTATATTATCGGTTTGCTTACGTAGTAGCGCACCACTGGCTTTGCCCTCTTTCTCTAAAACAGAGATATAAGCGGACGAAACACTCAGAATCACAGCCTCTGCAATGGAGCACAAAAAAGAAAAGCCCAGTGCAATGAAGACGTACACAATAAGTAAAAGCATGTAGTTATTCCAAGCGTCCTTGTAGGTTTAAACGCGTTTTAATTTTAATAAGTTGAACGACTATTATGGATAATAGAGCGGGATATACAAGCGCTCTATGAATATCATTTGAGCGCTTTATTATGAAAGGCATCCGCTGGGCTACTGTTAGCCGCAGCACGCCGAATGTTGCTCTTGGTTATGACGGTGTTGCTGCAGCTTTTTCAGACCCAGCCTTAACATTAACCCCGCCAATAAAATCGCGCATAGCCCATAAATCACTTGAACGTCTGCACCGTGCTCATGAACATGGCTTTGCGTTTTGATCATAGAGGCTAAAGAAAACGAAGATACTAGGTAGTTCAGTGCGTAACCAAAACCAATACTCGCAGAGATAACACTGAAAAGGTAAAGCACTAACGTTCGCGTGCCCATTTCTTGTTTGATCATTCCCATCGTTGATACGTTAGTGGCGGGACCACGCCATCACCCCATTGCGTTAAAAAGTCGGTGGGTACCCACGTTTTAATTGCCGCGGCAAGTGCTAATCCAACTAGTAACCATATCACAATGTCTTCAAGTAACTTGCCACTGGCGTATGAAAGCACGCTTGAGACTTTCGAAGGCGAAGACTCGTGTTTAGGCTTGTCTGTACTTTCGTGGTTATGAGCATGTGTTTTTTCGCTTGAACAACAGGACGTGCTGGCCTGTATTTGCGGCTCAGGTTTAGGTGCTTGCTTTGAACCACAGCACGATGACTGCGTCGCCTCTGATTGTCGTTGTTGAGCCTCTTCTGCTTCTGCGAAAAAACGCACCATCAATCCAGCATAAATAGCACTTGTAATGGCCGCGATAGGTCTAACAATGGCATACAACGGTCCAAGCAATGCGTAGGACACAGAAACACTGTCTACGCCAGTCTCGGGCGTAGACACTAAAAATGAGATAGTTGAAGATTTAGATGCACCGCTACGTCTAAGCCCAAGTGCCGCTGGGATAACGCCGCAAGAGCACAGAGGTAAAGGCGCACCAATAACCGCGGCCTTTGTAATTGAGCCAAACGATGAACTGCCCATGTGCTTTTCCAAAAACGAAACGGGTACCAATTCGTGCATGATACCCGCCACCAGCAAACCGAGAAGTAACCAAGGCGCGGATTCAACGAAAAGTGCTAGGAAATTTTGTCCAAGTAAAATGATTTCTGACACAAAGCCTCACAGGTTATTTTGTTGAAAGGTCACTTTGAAGAACGTGGCTTTTGACAACAAAAATAACGGTGTTTTAGAACGGTAAGTATAATAACAGATATGCTGTATGACAGAAAATCAGCAAAACTGATTAACCTGATTTATGCGAGTGCGTTTTGCTTTTAAAGGAAAGAAAAATGGCCAGCACAAATGCACTGGCCGAATGTTGACTATCTCGAAAGTGTGATTTTAAACCACGAGGTCAACCATGAAAGTTTTTGTCGCTAGTGAATTATCCGTTGGCTTGCTCTTTTTTAAGCTTTGATTCCTTTTTGAGTTTTGACACCACAGAAAAAGCTTCAAGCATAACAAGCACAGACACAATAAGTACTACTGCGTCTAAGAACACCAATAGATAGTTACCTTCAACGTAGTATTCTTTAAGTTTAATAAGCCCAGCAAAGAAGGCCATAATCAGTACAAACACCATTGGAATCAGCGTATATTTCGCTGGTCGACCTAATTTAATCAGCATAACCGAGATTACTAACAGGGTTAAACTGGCTAGTATCTGGTTAGTAGAACCGAATAACGGCCAAATAATCATACCGCCACTGCCTGACGCACCACCTGCACCGAAGGCCAGTAATAAACAACATCCAACAGCTACGAGCGTTGCAACCACGCCGTTCTTAAGTGCACCAATTGAATAGATATCGCCCCATTCTTGGATTATGTAGCGCTGCAGACGCACACCCGAATCCATGGTGGTGCCAGCAAATAGAACAACCATTACCGCAAGGATCGTTGACGAGAAATCTACCGGCAACCCCCAACCCTGCTGAATTAGGTTCGCACCACCAGTGATAAATGCACCCACGCTACCCGCACCCAAATGGCTGTATACTTCGTGCCATTCTTCTGGAGAAGCTGCAAACGCAACGCCGCTCACAGCGACAATGGTAATAAGTGCCAGTGAACCTTCACCGACCGCGCCTAGGTAACCAACAAAGCGTGCATCGGTCTCTTTGTCTAGCTGCTTAGAGCTGGTACCTGAAGACACAATACCGTGGAAACCAGAAACAGCGCCACACGCTATAGTAACGAACAACAGCGGGATAAGACTTGGAGAATCGACAGCGGTTTGAGCGTTAAATGCTGGCGCCGTGATATCCGGCATAGCAAAGAACACTGCACCATAAAGCAGGAACAAGCCAACAAGTAACTGCATACCGTTAATGAAATCACGAGGCTGTAACAGCATCCAAACTGGTAACAGCGATGCAATAGCGGCGTAAATAAATAAGATAATGATCCAATTTGCTTTATCTGCTAAACCAAACATGGTTTCCGGCAGACTTAGTGGGATATAGCTGCCCGCATACACCGATGCGTAAAGCACAATAATCCCCACAATACACAAGGGTATGAGGCTGAAATTACGTTTAAGCAATTGACCTATGACTAATGCAACTGCGATTGCCATCCAAGCTGGAAATACCGCATTGGGTTGGGAGACAAAAGAGTTCGCGATAACCACGCCAAATACCGCGTTAACCATTAAGAGTACTAGGAAGATAACTATCATAAATAGTGAACGAGAGCGTTTTCCGATGACGGTCTCAGACAGCGCGCCCATTGATTTGCCTTTGTGGCGTGCGCTGGCCCATAAGGCGCCCATATCGTGCACACCGGCAAACAATATCGTACCGAACACAACCCAAAGTACCGCAGGAACCCATCCCCAGTAGACAGCAATCGCTGGACCCACGATGGGTGCTGCCCCCGCCACGGAAGTGAAATGGTGCCCCCACAATACAACTTTATTGGTGGGAACATAGTCCACCCCATCTTTCATTGTATGGGCTGGTGTTACAAAACTATCATCCAACTTAAATATACGGCTCGCAATAAACTTCGAATATACGAACCAACCGAGCAACATTCCGATGATGCCCAGTATAACAATGGCAATAGACTGCATACTGTCGTCCTAATTTGTTTTATCGACAGGCCCTAGGGCCTATTGTTCTTTGGTGTACGAATTTTGGTTTAAACGTACAACAAAGGTCAGCAGCCCCTAGCCTGTTGATTTTCTTATTTTCAGTTCAAACATTACACCAATTATCGGTGGCGAAAGGTCATACCTGAATAAGAAAACACCTATTTAAGGTATGCCCACCGTACTGTTGCGCATATTTAAACATGCGACAAGGCAAGGGCCTGACACATTAGACTAAAGTCTAACTCAAAGTTTGGGATTTAGCTGTGGGGCTTTTGAGGTTTATTAGCGATGATTCAGCGGTGAAACAGGAAAGCGTAAAACAGACATTAGTTGCCTGCTGTTCTCCACATTAGTAAAGGTCGCGGTGATAACGTCCTTCGTCAGCTAACGTATTGTAGGCTTGCGCTTCAAGTATGGACTGCAAAGCCATGTCAACGCCTTGGCCCATTCCCTCAAAATGCCCACAAACGTATACTTGTCCGGTATCGCCTAAGAAGGATTTGACCTCATCTCGCTGCTCAACAAGACGCTGTTGAACATAACCACCACCTTTCTGTCGGGAGAAAATCACTGACTTTTTAAAAATACAGTCACTATTCTGGAAAGGCGATAGCGTTTTATCAAGCACATCATCTTGCATGGGATGACGTTCGCCAAAAAATATCCAAACTGGCCCAGCGTTCTCAAGCAATGCGCGTTTTGCAAGCTGAGCTCGTACCCCCGCAATGCCGCTACCCGCAGCAATTAATAACAATGGGCACTGAGTATTAGTAATAATAGCGCTGGTATTTTTCCGAATGTAGGCCTGTACTGGCTGAGATACAGGTAAAGAACGGGTAAGTAATCCAGAACCTAGCCCAAGTTGGCCGTTGTCTTTAACCAGCTGTCGAACTACGAGCTTTACGTCGTGTTCTTGTGGTACCGACGCAATGGTGTAGCTTCGGCTTACAATCGGTGACTGCCCTTGCTGAGGAATAAGGACTTCCAACACGTCTCCCGCTTCCCATTGTTCATGTAATTCTTGTGTATGGTTAGAATGGTCAACGTTCAAAGACAAGCCGAACAGGCCTGGCGACGCTGGGTTTGAAGGTTTGCTCTCAGAGTGGTCAGAGGGTTCGTTTGAAGTCTCGCCAGAAGCTAGACTTATTTCATTTAATTGAACCCGGTTTTTCAGCGTGAAAGCATGGGTGGGGTGCTGTTCATCCTGTGGCAACGAACCAAGCAAAGACAAATGCTCACCTTTCCCTGAATCTAATGTCGTTAGCGGAGAAAGCGCACGTGCTCCTAGTGCACTGATATTATCAAACAACGTGACTGCGAATTGGCAAAACGCGGCGTATTGCTTATCGCCTAATCCCACCACTTCAAAAGACAGATGGGAAAGGTAATCAGATTGATTCGACGACGCTTTTTTTAGCGCTTTACTAAAGGTTCTACCCGCATCAGGGGGCTCGCCTTCACCGTAGGTACTCACAACAAAAATGACTTTCGACACACTACTTAACGTGTTGAGTTTCAAAGATGCCATGGACACGACCGACGTTTGCTCTTGCTGTGATAGCGCCGCGGCCTTTGCGCGGGCAATTTTTTCAGCCGTACCGGTTTGGCTTGCGTATACGACAAGGGTCTCCTCGCCTGATACCGCATAGTTGTTTTTCTTTCGATGTTTAAAAAATAACACCGCTACCCACAGCATATACAGGCCAATGCTTACTATTGCTATGAGTAGACGGTGTGTTTCTGTCATGTGCTTAACTTTTATGCCGTTGTATTGAGATGGCTAGAGACTTAAGAGGCTGTTGCTCTGTGAGTATTCAAAGAACGTTTACAGCCCCTAGCTGCGAAATAACGTACGGTTATTACAGCGGAAGTACTTCAAATGTGCCTGAGTAGCTACCGTTACGAGACGTTGCAGGCTTTTGCGCTTTATCGTCTTCATAGCCAATTTCTACAAAGTACATACCGGCTTGCGGCCATGTAATTTCAATCTGACCATTCTTGTCAGACGTGACTTTAATCGTTTCCTGATCATTTCTGTAGCGCATACCACCGCGCACAACTTCCACCTCGGCGCCAACCGCAGGCTCACCGTCAATAAGTAACTTAAACGTTGCCGTTTCGGTGGCGAACAAATCATTAGGGTGAGTCACTGGCACTAGTTCTAAGCCCACATTTTCAGGCGTAAATACTTTACTCGATGGCGCACCAAGAGTAACAAACGTTTCTACGCGGCGAGAGCTTTGCATTACGCGGAGATCTTTTGCTTTCTTAGGCACGGCTGTTGCGAACTCTTCCGGCTTATATTCTTCACCACGGCCCGGCCACATCTTGCGCTTGCCTTCTTCATCTCGCCAAAATGCGCGAATACCATTGCTGGCAGACGTCAGTTTGTATGTACCTTCTTTGTTTAATTTCAAATCGAACGTGGTTCGGTACTTACCGCGTGCCATATTTTCTACGTCTACGGCTTCACCTTCTGGCGATTGAACCACTAAGTTACTGGCGTTCATTGCGAAGTGGTCAGGGTGAAAAATAGTATTTGAAATAGCAGCATCAAACGTCACGTAAGCTTCTTCACCTGATAGTACGGTAGAGCTTGGAAGTAACCACGCGCGATGCGCACTGGCTGAAAATGACACGGCAAGTGTTGCTGCTAGCGCAATGGCTGAAGCTTTTACTGATAGTTTTTTCATAATGTCCTCTTATTGGATCTCTACTGAGTGAGCGTTGAATTAGCGCCTCAGCAGATTAGTCTTCCAGACGCAGTACTACACGCCCAAGTTCTGAATTTCCTTTCACCTCTACCGGTAGTGACGCAGCAGATAGCGGTAATGAAAATGGCAGAGACAGTACTTCTCTTCCGCCTACTTCTCGTGATGCCTCAACGCGAAGCGTGTAATCGCCCTCTGGCAGTTCTGCTAACGCTTTATTTAGCTGCGAATCAATACTGTAATCGCCTGGGCCTTTTGTTGCACTGGTAAGTCCGTCATAAGGCAAATCAAGGCTTCGCCCACCACGACGCCACCATTGGCGCAAGTCTTTAAGCCACTCTTTCCCTTTGTCTTCACGCATTTCAACGTCGTACCATACGGCGACTTGAGTAGCCTTGCGTTTACTGTCTTCAATCCACACGGCAAGATAAGGTTTGTGATATTCAGCCACATCAAGTTGCGGTAAGGCCACGTCAAGTTTGGCTTGGCTTGCCGCGTGAATAGCGCCAGAGGCAAATGCCATACTTAATAAAGTCGATGCGATAACTGCGCCTTTTCGCATTTTCATGTAAACACTCCTTAAAATTGTGTAGGTAAGTGCCACTAGCGTCGCGCTAGTGCACAAACAGTAAAATAATGACAAACGGGATGAGCACACCGAGCGTAGTAATGGGCCAAGTAGACGCGCGCGTTTTCGAGTGACGCATTAATAGTTGCAGCCCAGTTACGCTAAAAATAATGCAGGCAACAGCGAAGATATCGATAAACCAGCGCCAGGCATTTCCCGTATTCCGCCCTTTATGCAGGTCATTGAAATAAGATATCCATCCTCTATCAACGTTTTCATAAGTCACTGTGCCAAGTTCAGCATCTACTGCTATCCAACTGTCAGCACCGGGTCCAGGCCAAGCGGCATAAAATTCAATACCATCCCACTCTCCCGTCACCGATGAAGGTAGTGAAATACCCTCTTGCGACTGCATAAACGCGACGAGTTCGCTTGGAATGGCTATGTCACCGGTGTCCAGAGAAACCAATTGTTCGACAACCAACGGTGGTAAGCTTGATTCAGCTGACGTTACAGTTCTGTTCGCTGGAATGTCTGCAGCGTGATTTAGCGTAATCCCCGTTAGGGCAAATAACATCATCCCGACGAGACAGACTGCGCCACTAATCCAGTGCCATTGGCGGATGCCGCCTAAAGAAAAACTCATAATTTCGTTGCTAACTCTCTGTACTACTCGGTGATATTGATTAATTCAACGGGCTAAATAATACAGATATTTCCACCCTTTTCAATGTAAATGAGATTTATTCTCATTATTGTATTTTTTGCTCAACAACCTTTAAGTATTGCTTCACTTTTCGCGTAAACGAGGCCCCCAAACAGCGACAAGCAATAGGTAATTACACACCACGGTGTAAAGGGTAGGTAAATAGGTAAACGTTGCTGAAACCATTACGCTTGCAAGCTGTAAAAGCCCTATCCATACCACCACGCCAATTTCGGTCTTCCACACGTCTATGCAGTTCATGAGGCTTATTGCCATAAGCAAATACGCTAAACTATGAAGCACAATCAAAAGTAATGGTGAAGGTGTGCTGGTCAACCGGGTGATACCGGCATGCTTCTTGTTGCCAAGCGAGAGTAGTAAGAAACTCAAATAAATAAGCACAAATGCGAACACCACATCCAGAATGATACTCATATTAATGCCTCGCTGTTGTCACCTTGCGGCTTATCTTGGCGAGCTTTGTCTTTTCGCTTAGGTGACGGTGTGCTTTTCACCCGTTTTGCTTTCACGGCTTTAGCTTTTTGGACGTGGTAAGCAGCATAGCCGAGTACTGCCGCAAGTGTTATGCACATAAGGTCAAAACCCACTCTCAGGCTATCACCATTTGCAACCGCGAAATCTAAGCCTGTTGCTGATGTGAGGTGGTCAAGCAAAGGGACAAGCGCAAACAACACTGCTGCAAAGCCAAGTTGAATTACCCACCCTTTTTTGTCTCGCCAAATAAACCCTGCAACCACACACACCAGCCATATTGCGAAAAAGACCTTAATTTCCCATAAGCTTCGAGACGTTAGATCAGCAGGAAGTAGTCTATTTACCCAAAAGTAGCCACCGGTCGCACACATTAATCCTGCAATGCTTCCTATATTACTGCCTCTGACCAATTCAAAACCAAACTCTCCAAGCTGCTGCTTTGCCCGTTTCACTACCCACAAAACAGAGCCCGTTCCCACCATAATGGTACCCAGAATACCGGCAAAAAATAGTAACCAGCGAGTGAGGGTATCGGCGAAGCGCGCTTGATGTAGCATATCCAAATAGTTATACGTCGCCTGGCTGGCGTTAGCGGCTACTGAGGCTGGGCGCTCGTTAATGACTTCGCCTTGTGCGTTAAATACCAGCGCACTACTTCCTCCACGCCCCGCACTTAACTGCGTTCTGTTGTTTCCACTTAGCGTAAACTGAGCGTTAGCTTCACCCGGGTGAGTAATAGAAAGGCTTTCAACCGGCACCTGCCATGTGCGCTCAGCGTGAGCAATCATCGAAGAGATGGGTAAGGCCAATAAGGCATTAATGTCTGGTGAAGCTAGATTTTGCTGCTGCACATTCTGGCGTACTTCTGTACCTTGAGGACGGTGCCGCACGCGCTCCTCGCTGTTAAAAGGCAATAGCGTGGCGCCTAATAGAATCAAACCAGAAAAGGTGATCATGATATGAAATGGTAGTGCTAATACCGCACTTATGGCGTGCCCATCTATCCAGCTCAGCAGCTTCTTCTTTGGCCTGAACATAAAGAAATCGGCAAAGATTTTTCTGTGCATGATGACGCCGCTGATAATAGCAACAAACATCATCATACTGACTACGCCTACTATCCAGCGTCCAATGGTTCTGTCTATGCCGTATAACTCGAAATGAAAACGATAAAGGAAGTTGCCACCGGCCGTTTCCCTTACTTTTATCTCTTCACCCGTGGACGGGTTCAACATGACCCGTGGACCTCGACGACGCTCGTTACCTGCATTAGCGTCGCGCCACGACAAGTCGAGTGTATTCGAGCGCGCATCTGGTAGTGAGAGTTGCCATTCACTTGCATTGGGCGCATTGATCGCAAGATAACGTAAACCGTGCTCTAGCGCCTTTTCGCTGGGTACTGCGGCGTGTTGTTCTGGCTGCATCCAATAGGTTATTTCGGTTCTAAAAAACGACAGCGTACCGGTGAAAAAAATAGCAAAGAGTAACCAACCAACAAGTACCGAGCTCCAAGTATGAAGCCACGTCATAGACTTTCTGACATTCCCTTTCATGTTAAAGCCCTGTACTGACTGAATAAAGACATAAGGCTAACGCTGAGAGCGCTGTCATTACGATGGACGCCTTTTTCGTCGTATCAAAGATGAACGTAAAAAGGATAAAGGTGCAGTAAACACAAAAGAACAGCATTCTTACCAGCACTTCGTGTTCTCGTCCGTCAGCCCCTATAAAATTGGCGATAGCACTGCTTAGCCACGCTGAAAAAGCGTAGCCCAGTGCCACAGCAATCAGCGTTCTAAGTGCGACATCCAATCGTTCACGATTTATGGCGACGCGGTTTACCGTTTGGCTCTTCATATTGTGTTCTTCACTAGGTTTTCTAGTGACTGGATGTTGCCAAGTAAATCAGAACGGGATGGGTACGATTTATAGACTTGTCGTAAAAGCGTAAGTGCATCTTGGTACTGACGCTGATCTATGGCAATTTGCGCACGCCCGAGCATGGCGCGCTGTTTAACGTCGGCGAGTGACTCAGCTCGTAGATAGGTCATTTTGGCACGTTCGACGTTGTTCTGTTGACGATAAAGTGAAGCAAGAGACAACAGCGCCTCTCCATTGTCAGGGGCGTCAGCAATGGCTTTGGTTAACAGGGAAATTGCCGTTTTGCTTTGCCCTTTGCCCATGGCCAACTGAGCTTTAAGTACATTAAGCGTAGCTGCTTGAGAGGTCGTGAGCTTTTTCACATTGTTGTCGGCAGCTTGCGTTAATTTACCTAAATCAGACCACTGTTCATTAGCCGCTAAGTAAGCCGCTATTTTGGAGTAAGCGTCAAAGCCTTCCCCATCTTTGTCGGTAATGAAAGTCTTAGCATGGGTAGCCAGTATATCTGCTGCGCGCCGCGGGCTGCCGTCAGAAACGTGCAGTTTAGCCACTGAAATCAAATTCGACAGCGAGCGGTCACCTAAAGAAAGGGCAGTCTCTAAGCTGCTCAGCGCCTTTACCATGTCACCCTGCTTTAACGCTATTTGTCCCCGTTGGAGCCAAAGCTGCTGATTACTTTCATCATCTACCAACATTTCGCTTAGCAAGCTTTCCGCCTGTGCAAGTGCATTACTTTCAATAAGCGCGAACAATAAGCCTTGATACCATTGCTTGTTTTCAGGTTCGAGCATCAACGCATTTTGATAAGCACCAATAGCGGTGACAGGTTTGCCAAGCTGGACATTGGTATAGGCTAGCTGCCCGAAAAGTTGGGCATCTTGAATACCTAGTTCTACGCTTTTAGTTAAATGAGTGCGTGCTTTGGCCAATTTATCTGTCATTAAATACGCCATGCTCAAACTTCTGTGCGCCGATGGAAGATTTGGCATAGCGTCTATAACGTCTAACAGCACTTTTTCGGCAAGCGCGTAGTTCTTCTCATTCAATAGCACTTGTCCGTAAAGCTCACGCAAGCGTGGACTAAATTGAGAAATATCCTGGGTTGCAAATGCGCTGGCAACGTTTGAATAATTGCCTGCTTGCAAGTCGGCCTGAATGCGCCCGATAAACTCACCTTCTTCACGGGATATACGTTCACGATGATCATCTCTATGGTGCTGACGCAGGACAAACTGCCAATCGGGTTCTTCCAATTCCACCGTTATTTTTGCACTCACCGGCTTAACAAAAGCCAGCACGCTCACTACACAGCTGAGGACAGTTACGGCTGTAATCTTGTTTAACATTGTCACAATCAACCTCTAAATTCTTTAGCTTCCATTTCGCTTCATTGCGCTAAACCAGGCCTTTAATAGGCTTCTATTAGGCCTCTATAACTACAGGCCAAATAAAACGCGCCTTCACCGCTTCATCTTCTTTGTAGGGCGATGTAAATTTGCTAGCTTTAACAAAACGCATTATTTCTTTATTGAGCTCGTGATGCGGGTTCTCGACAATATCCATCAGCTTTACGTTGCCGTGTTCGTCAATAATGACGTCGAGCTTTACAATCACCCGCTTGATACCTTGCTTTTTAAGTCGCTTGGGGAAACGTATTTTGACCGGAGTCAGCAAGGTAGGCTTTGAATCCAGTTCGCTTAGCCCAAAGGCGTCCAATTCAATATCAGGCATATCCCATTGGGTTTGGGTCACTTTGACGTTTGGCATGTCGGGCTTTGGCACTTGAATATCTGGCTCAACACTTAAATCCGCCATGGTCATGGCTGCGCCACTGCCCTCTACCTGCATAACAAGCTCAGTCTCTTCCACTACATTTTGCGTTTTAGGGGGCGGCGGCGGTGGAGGCGTTACCGCAATGTCTAACTTGCGCACAACCATAGTGTCGGGCTGCAGATTAGACAAAAAGTGCCCTAGCCACATAACGCCAAGCGCACTAACGAGCACCGCACCGCTAAGTAGAGAAGGTTGAAGATTGTATTTCATTGAATTTTGCCTCGTTCGCTATGGCTTCAAAGTGGCGATATTTACCGTGTCGGCACCCGCCAGTTTGGCTTCATCTATGACTTCTACCAGTAATTCAGAGCGAACGGCTTTATCTACCTGAATGACTACTGGGCGTTGTTCTTTCATCAACAATTGCTCAACGGTAGAGCGCACACCGCTCACACCGATATTGGCACTGTCATACACCACTTCACCGGTTCGGGTAATTGCCAGCATAATGGCCATTTGATCGAGCTTTTGTGCTGATATTGCCTGTGGTTTATCTACCTCTACCCCAGTCTCTTTTACAAACACTGTTGAAACGATAAAGAAAATTAAAAGTATAAAAACCACGTCTAGTAGCGGAGACATATCAATGCCTTGCGCTTGCTGGTTTTCAAGGCGTCGCTGTAATCGACTTGCCATGTTTACGCCTCCCTTGCTACGGCGCGCTTTACCGCACCATTAACAAACATCAACAAAAGCCAGCCAGGAATAGCCAAGGTTAAGCCAAGCTGAGTGGTAAAAAGTGCATCGGCAATCCCACCAGTAACGACTTGACTATCGACACCTAACGACATCATTCCGGTGAAACTCACTTGTAGGCCTGCAATTGTGCCTAGCAGGCCCATCAAGGGAAGAGCACTAACCAGTACGGCAGGTACCATTTCTCGCTTTGTTAGCTCTTTCTCTCCATCACGCACTTGGGCTATCTCTTTGCGTGTAGTAAACAACACAAAGATTTGCTGGTAAGCAAACCATGCCACCAGCAGCATTAACCAACACAATGCATTCCCCGCTAGCTGTTCAATCATTAGCTTGCGCTCGCTTGCTTTTGACCATCACTCTTTTGGTCGTTTTTCTTAGCAACGTCTGGCTCGTCATTGCTAAGTACAAGCGCGAAACTTTCGAGCTCTTCGTAGTAATGTCGTGCTTTGCGAGAGAGTACGGCATTTAGAATTAATGCCGGTATGGCCACTACTAAGCCTAACTCTGTTGTAACCAAGGCTTTAGCGATCCCGCCAGAAATAACTTCGGGGTCGCTTGAGCCAAATGCCGTCATCATTCTAAAGGTTTCAATCATGCCGCTTACCGTACCTAGAAGACCTAGCAAGGGTGCAACGGCAGCAGTTACAGCAATGGTGCCGTTGTATTTTTCAAGCTTGATTTTGTCTTGCTGGAGTGCAGAAAACAGCTCATCGTCGCGTTCAGTTGGCGTGCTTGCACGCTTAGTTATGTCATACAACTCGCGCTGCATGCCATCAAAAAAGCCCACACCTGAACTGCCCACCATGTTCACCAGAGCTTTGCCTGATGCTACTTGCTTAACCTTCGGTAAGCGCCATAGCTGAATAACTTTAAACAGTGCGATAAGCGTAGCGAGAAGGGCAAACAACACGATAGGGATCACCCACACTCCGCCTTTCACAACATGCTCAATTACCCCTTCTGACGCTTGCTTGCGTGTAGCTGCACGGCCAAGGGTAGGATCTATTTTAATGCTGCCACTGCCGCTGCTTGCCAAGCTTGCAAGGCTTTCGGTATCCGTATCTGAAAACGTGGACGTAGAGGTAAACAGGTCTTGCTTACGCTCTGCCGTACCCGCAACGTTTTGTGCTTGCGCCAGATACCACGTCACCGGGCCAAGAGTAAGCACTTTTGCTTGGGTCACTTCGCCATTCGCCAGTACAACCTTTCCTGCACTGAAATTAGGCGTTTGTTGATTCGCAAACACTTTCGCTTTTTCACCCACTTTTTGGACTTTGTCAGACAGGCTCATTTCGCTTAATGACAGACTGTCTACACCGGTTTGAAGGAGGAAACGACTCAACAGATTTTGTTGGAACTCTTGTTGCTCGCTCCAACTCGATAGGCGATTTTCCAACTGGGAAAGACTAAGGGTTCTTTCGTCCATTTTACGGCGGGCGACCGTGGTTTCATTGCGCAGTTTCATTACCTGCTGTTCAAGCGCACGCAATTCGTTAGCCAGCGCTACCCGCTCTTTGCTAATTTTGCTTTCTGTGCGTTCCAGACGCGCTTTTGCCTCTTTAATATTGGCCAGCATGCTATCTTCAGGCGCAGCCTCTGCAGGTGCACAAACTACCGCTGCACATAAAGCAACACATGCGGCAATGAAAGAGGATTTCAAGATTGGATTAAATGTTGTGAGAACGTGAGATAAGCGTTTCATTCGCCTTCTCCTTGAGCCAGCGTAAGTGGTAAAGAAACAAAATCAGGCTCATGCTTCTTCTCGAAAATAGCAACGGCAAGGGCCACCGCTTCGCTATCTACATTGTCACTAAATTGCCACTGCCACTCGCCATTTTTAACGTGACCGGCCCCCTGATATTGACCATCGGCATTGGTAAACCACGCATAGCTGCTGCCAACAAAGAACTGCTTAACTAATACATCTTTGTCATCGGGAGCACGCATTACGGTTTCGTTAACCAGAAGTTTGCTATTGAATTGCGCAAGGGATGAAAGTTTTGCAAGGGTGACCTGAAGCTTATTTGACGTGTCAGCGTCAGCCGCTAATTCGGCTTGCTCTTTATCCCACGTCTGGCGAATAATTTCAGGCAGCGACGAGTAAAGGCTGTCTACTTGCCCTATTACTCCAGTCAATGCACGCTCTACCCCACCCTGTTGTGCTTCAAGCTCACTTTGCTCAGCAAGCAGTGCTTCTCGCTGGGCTTCCACGTCGGTGGTTGCAGCTTTACTTTCGTCAATCATACTCTGCAGCTGAGTACGTTCAGCTTTAAGTAATTGAATGCGCTGACGCAATGCAGGCTCTGATTCGCGCCACTCGTTTTCTAGCTTTTGCGTCTGGCGTTCAATGCTAATCCACTTTTCAGTGAGCCCATCAATATCGCTGGCTTTTGTCGCTGCCATCACAATACCTGATGAGGCCACGGCAAGTGATACCAGTACAAAAGAAAGCAGTGCACTTCTTTTAACTTTCATTCAAATCCCTTACATCTCTTAGCTGAATTAATGAGATTGCCGGCACGTCGATATCGCTATCGAGGCCGGCATTTTTAATGTCTTGTTACTGCTTGCTAAGTATTAGAACTGGTAAGTAGCAGACAACAAGAAGCTTCTTTCTGGTTCATTGAAAGTATTCGCCCCTGCGTTAGATGCTTGTGTACCTTCACGCTTAACGCTTTCGTTAAACAAGTTCTTAACCGACACGTTGAAGCTTAAGTTTTCGTCGAACGCGTAAATGGCGTTAATGTTGGTGATGGTATAGGCCTCGCGATCATCAGCTTCGATAACGGCGCCCGAGTTTACGCTTGCCGTAGGGCTTTCTGTCTCACCGTAGTGCTGAGCGCTAAGCACAAGCTCAAGTGCATCGGTGGCTTGCCAGCTTATTAGCGAGTTCACTGTGTAGTCAGGGACAATTGATAATGGCTGGCCAGTAGATTTATCTTCTGACTCAAGCATCACGGTAAAGTTGGTCGACCACTCAATAGTACTAGTTACAGGGAACAACAAGTTACCTTCAAGGCCAGAAATAACCGCTTCAGGAACGTTAAACCACTGGAATACCTGAACGTTTGCCTCGCCACCTTCTTCGCCAGGTAGCACATATTCTGGCGGCACATTACCGGTGCCAATTTTGTCTTTATAGTCGTTGTGGAAGTAAGTAATACCCGCATTCAAGCCCTCTTCATTGGTGTAATTAACACCAATTTCTTTGTTTACTGAGGTTTCGTGCTCTAGGTCAGGGTTTCCTAGAATATGACACCCGCCACCTAAGTTAGAGAAGTCAACTGGGCAACCATTACCTCGTGTGTAGTACACATAGTTAGGGTTTAATTGATAGAGATTTGGTGCTTTAAAAGCACGGCTAATACCACCTTGAACCACAATATTAGGGGATGCCTGCCATGATGCATTCAAGCTCGGGCTAAGGTTTGTACCCGCTTTGCTGTGATCATCAAAACGCAGTCCAGGCGTAAGCGTGATTGAATCCGTTAGCATGATGTTGTCTTCAACATACACACCTACCAACGTGGCGTCGGTTTCAGATGGACGATTTTCTGGGTCACTCTCTACGCCAGGAATAGTACCGTCATCAACCACGTTCAGAGAAAGCTGATTGCTAACTGAATCGTCTAGGGTCTCTTTGCGGTATTCCGCACCAATCGTTGCGGTTTGATTGAAACCGCCTAACGTTAAAGGCACATTCCACTCGGTTTTTGCGGTTATGTTCTCTAACTTGATGGTGGACATTTCAAGGCTATTAATACGCCCTTCAGTTCCACCGGCCGCACCTTCACCTAAACGGCTGTTAGACGTGCTTTCGTATTGAACGTAGCTAAATGAGTCGCCGAAGTCATATTCGCCGTTGTGTGTTACGCCGAACGTACGACGGTGCATCACTAGTGTTTCTTCACCAATTAGGCTCTGAGCATCAGTTTCTGCCAAATCTTCAGCGTCTGGAATGATAACGTTGCCGTTTTCGTCAACGGGGTACCTTACGCCTTGAAATGCATTGTCACCGGCATAGCGGTTACCTTGGCGGCTATAGGCTGCTTCAAAGTCCCAGCGATTAATTTCATCTTGGTCGAATCGAACAAGAGTACGCACGTCGATGTTTTCAACACCTTCACGTCCTGCCCCTACCGCTTTCGCTGTACCGCCACGTCCCGTTGTTACGTCTGTTGCGTCTAAATTTACGCGTGGGTCGTCAGCGTCCTGTTCGTTGTAGTTAACAATAGTGCGATGAGAGAAGCGCTCAGATAAAGGCGCACTTGTTACTAGGTTAAAACGACGGTTATCGCCTTCGTATTTATTTGAAGAAAGTTCGGTCTGAGCGGTGATAGAGGTAGAAGCTTCATCAGGAGATTTAGTGATGATATTGATAACACCACCTGATGCGCCAGAGCCATAGCGAGCCGCTGCTGGGCCACGGATGACTTCAATACTTTCGATAGCTTCTGCAGGAACCCAGTTGCTGTCGCCTTGTGTGTTTCGCTCGCCTGAACGACCCATTTTTACAGAATTTCGCGACAACACTGGCTTGCCGTCAATTAGAATAAGCGTGTTCTCTGGGCCCATTCCGCGAATGTCGATTTGGCGCTTGTTGCCGTACTGACCAGAACTTGAGTTACCTGTGAGGTTGATACCTGGCATGGTTCTTACGATTTCAGCGATATCATTGGTAACAGGGCGACGTTTGAAATCTTCTTCGGTGATGATAGACACGCCTTGTGCTTGTTTAAGCTCTTCTGATGCAGATTGCACGATAGTGGTATCGAGTGTTTCTATCTCTTCACTTTGCGCCAGCACACCCGCTGACAGCATGGGAAACAGGGTTCCTAACAAAATAATGCGCTTACCAGTTACAGGCATTTGATAATCCTTAATGAGTTGAGTGCTAGCCAGCTAATAGCTAGACTTTTCAATATGTTGTGTCTTGTTATGCGCAGCTTGTCTTTTCAAATGGTGATTAAACCAGATGGAAATGAAGCGCTATGTATTTGAGTTAGGGCTGCTGGTGTGATTATTGTTATTCCAAGAAAGAGCGCCCAAAAATGAGACTATCCGTAGAAATATGCGTGCCCTTATCTGTCGTAGGGTTTATTTATTGCTTTATTTCTCTTCTTGTTTGCAAGAAGTGGCTAATCATGCTCAAATCGCCCTGCATCTTAATAACAATTATTATCATTTGCAATTTAATTAATATTGAAAGGCTTTTTACTTTCTTTACATAAACCTGACGAATATGCTTAAAACACCATTGAATGCCATCCCACCGACCCTTGCTGCGCTGTCTGACTACGAGAGTTTGGCTCGTGAGAGACTTACAACCCAATCCTGGGCTTATATTTCCGGCGGTTCTGCTGACGAACTGTCAATGAAAAGAAACCGTGAAAAACTAGACGACTTATGTTTGCTTCCTCGCACTTTGTGTGACGTCGCTAAGGGTGAAACAAAAACCACCCTGTTAGGGCAGCAGTTTGAGCATCCAATAATTTCTGGCCCGGTTGCATATCAGGCACTGGCGCACCCCGATGGCGAAATAGCGACCGCGCTGGCAACACAAGCTCAAGGTGGCTTGTGGGTAATGAGCACGTTAGCCAGTCGCTCCTTTGAGGAGATACCAAGTCAGGTTCAGAGCCCTCGCTGGTTTCAACTCTATGTCCAACCTACCCGTTCACAAACCTTAGAACTCATACAAAAAGCAGAACACTTTCAGTTTTCAGCATTGGTAATTACCATCGATGCACCCATTAATGGCTTGCGCAATCGTGAGCAAAGGGCGGAATTTTCGCTTCCACCCAATGTACGTGCCGTCAATATAGATTCGACCTCTCCCTTGGTACATCCTGGAGAGGGCAAGAGCGTAGTGTTTCAGGGGCTTATGGCACAGGCTCCTACGTGGGACGATATTGCTTTTATCCAGCAAAACACGTCATTGCCCATTGTACTGAAAGGTATCCTTAATCCGTTGGACGCTCAAAAAGCAGCGGAACTTGGCGTAGCGGGTATCGTTGTGTCGAATCACGGCGGTCGCGCTTTGGACAGCGTGCCTTCACCGGTAGAGATGCTTCCTATTATTCGCCAAACGGTTGGTGATGAAATGATGGTACTGGCTGACAGCGGTGTGCGCAGAGGCGCTGACGTGGTGAAGCTCATTGCACTGGGTGCCAACGCCGTGCTTATTGGCCGGCCTTTGATGTACGGATTAGCCACGGCGGGCGCATTAGGTGTTGCTCACACTATTCGCCTTTTACGAGACGAACTTGAAATGACGATGGCACTTTGCGGGGTTGACGCTATAGAAAACATTAATAAGCACTGTTTATGGCCAGCAACTTAGTCAATTTCTTAGATAATTTCACTGCGCGATTCGCGCATTACTTGCAGGTTTACAAGCTTAGGGTTCACTCCACTGCCTTAACAGATTGTGATACACACCCGAAAGCCTGACAATTTCAGCGTTATTTGGAGTCTCGGCGCTAAGTGCCTGAATACTCATATCTAAGTCGTACAGAATACGTCGTTGTTCAGCACTTCTCACTAAACTTTGCATCCAAAAAAAGGATGCGAGTCGACGGCCCTTTGTAACAGGTGTCACTCTATGTAAACTGGTTGAAGGGTACATTACCATATCGCCCGCCGCGAATTTCACACGCTGCTCTCCATAAGTATCTTGGATTACGAGTTCTCCCCCTTCGTATTCTTCGGGCTCACTGAGAAAAACCGTCATCGAGATATCCGTACGAACCTTTACAGCAGTTCCTGCCACCCGCCTAATGGTATTATCGATATGATCGCCAAATTCTCCTTCGCTCTGATAACAGTTGAACATGGGAGGGTATATTTTGTTTGGTAATCCTGCTGCAAGAATATGCTGCGACTGACCCATCAAGCTCAAAATGAAATCTCCGAGCTGACGTGCCGTGGGAGAATCTTCAGGCAACTGCAGGTTTTTCTTAGCATGTAACGCTAAATGCCCCGCTGTTACAGCGCCATCAACCCAATCGGCTTTCTCAAGAAGCGACACAGCATCAGCAACTTCTTGTTTGGTAAGGAAGTTCTCAATTCTAACCAGCATGTTGTTCCCATTGTGGCAAAGCGAGTAAAATATAAAAAACCAGCCAGAGGTCTTTTTACCTAAGGCTGGTTTTATAATAACGAATACTCAATTAGAAAGTATAGTTAGCAAAGACAG
The DNA here is from genome assembly GCF_013113925.1 of Alteromonas sp. 07-89-2. NCBI lineage: Bacteria > Pseudomonadati > Pseudomonadota > Gammaproteobacteria > Alteromonadales > Alteromonadaceae > Alteromonas > Alteromonas sp. 07-89-2. The sequence continues at coordinate 216,192 of NZ_VTYM01000005.1, forward strand.
CTACACTTCGAGGGTTCCCTGGACGGAAGTGCCCTTTAGCGCTGTAATCTACCACGTACTCTTCATCTGTTAAGTTATCAACGTTTAACTGAAGCTTTAGATCCTCTGTCACTTGATAAGATGCCATTAGGAAAAGCGTAGTGTAAGAATCGACCGTGAAATAAGCCGTATTTCTGCGCCAGTAGGTTTCACCAGAGTTGTAATAGATACCACCGCCCACATTCAGTTTGTTATGCATTGCAGCATAGTTAACCCAAATGTTAGCCGTATCATCTGGCGACGCTTGTAGACCGTTACCGATAGAATCCGCTGTCGTGTCCTGGGTAACTTCAGTATCTAAACTCGCATAGTTTGCGGAGATTGATAGTGAGTCCGTTAGCATACCTGTAACGCTGACTTCATAGCCTTTAGACTCTTGCTCACCCGCTAGCGAATACACTGTGACACCGTCTTCAATATTTTGTGAATCGACCACGTCTTTCGTAGTTTCAAATACCGCACCGCTAACAAGAAGCTGGTCGTTAAAGAACTGCCACTTAACACCAAGTTCAGTAGTTACCGCATTTTCAGGCCTTACCGCATTTTGCGCGGCGTTGGTTGATAGCGCTAACGCTACGCCAGGAGGTTGCTTGGAGTTACTACGACTAAGGTAAATACTGCCGTTCTCTGTTGGCATATAGCTCACCGCTGCACCGTAGCTAAAGTAACTATCTTGCGCATCTAAGCCATCGAAGCATCCGTTACGTCGGCTACACGCAGAACCAGAAATATCAAAATCGTCATAACGCGCGTTGATGTCTACTTGAAGGTGCTCACCTACTTTAATGGTATCTAGAAGATATAAGGCTACCGTGCTCGCTTCACCCAAAGTATCACTACCGCTGCGCGTTGTTCCGCCTGTAACAAACACGTTATTTTGCAAGTCAAAAGGGTTAATCGTTGGCGCTTCCAGGACATTACCTTGCGCATCTACATAGGTGTAATTTGCTGTCACACCAAAGCTCGTACGCTCTTCTTCAGCTATTTCTGCACCCAGCACAACACGGTGTTTTAAGGCACCTGATTCCAGCGAAAGAATGGCGTCTAGCTGTGATACAAATAAGTCGGTCTCTTCATCTAATGCTTGCAAGCGCTCAGCATTCAATAGATTAGCTTCTTCATCTGAATTCCACCATGGACGACCAATTACAGACTCTTTTTCGTTGCTACCAAAACGGGTTTGGCTACGAAGCGTTACCACATCATTTACTTTGTGATTGATAACTAAGGTGTACATTTGTGTCGACACTTCTTCGAAGTCACGGCCCGGAACACTGTAATATTCGTCCCATAAACCCGAATCTATCGGTCCTTCGGGCTGACCTGTAGCTTCTGCAGCCGCTGAAGTTAGGAAGGGAAGACCAAGCACCGGAACGTTATCCTGCTCCATCACAAATACATCAAGGTTTATGTCTGTTGCTTCATTCACTTTATAAAGTAATGAGCCCGCCACACCAGTGGTTTGGTATTCCTCAACGCCATTGTCAAAGAAGTCACCGCCATCGCTGTATAACAGGTTTAAACGGCCCGCAACATTCTCAGAAAGCTTCTTATTGTAATCCAGTGTTACACGTGCGTTTTCGAAAGAGTCATAGCGACCTGACACTGCACCAAAATCTTCAAGTCGCGCACGTTTAGTTGCTAGGTTAACGCTACCACCACCAGTAGAGCGACCATCTAAAGAACCGCTGCCGCCCTTAATGACCTCTACGGCTTCGTAATTAAAAGTATCGCGGCTGTAACCGGCAATATCGCGAATACCGTCTACATAGATATTTGAGCGTGCATCAAAACCACGAATGGTAACCTTGTCACTGGCAGACACGACGCCACCACCACCTTCACCACCACCAAAGGTTGATACGCCGGCAACATTTCGAAGCGCATCATTTAAGTTGGTAATCCCTTGGTCTTCAAGAAGACGTTCTGAAATAACATTGATCGAGCGAGGGGTATTCGCAATCGGTTGGGTGAGTTTTACTGAAGAGCTTTCATCGACTTTATAACCCGCTTCTTCGGTTGCTTGAACCTTGGTAGTTTCTAATTCGTGAATTGCTGCATTCTCTTGCTGAGCAAGTGCGGTTCCAAAAGGTATTGCCGCTGTAATCGTCAGCGCAAGTGCGCTTTTCTTTGTATTCATTTTCGTCATGAAAAGGAAGTCCCTTTAGTGCTTTTAAGTGTGTGATTAAATGCCTAAATGTACCGAGTTGAATCTTGGCACCGAGTAAAATACAGAGAGATTAAGCTAAATGCAAACTATTATTATTTTCATATGCTTTTGCAAATTTACACTAAACTGACAGTTAGAACTGATAAAACGCGGGTTGATTAAGAATAAGCACAAGCTTATATGGCTTTCTTTTTCATTGGCTAAAGGTGTTTTATAACAGTATGGTTTTGTAGAATTAAGCTAGAGATGCTGTAAGAAAAATGCCCGTAATTCATCATAAGTCATATAAGACTCTGGAGTTTCATGGGCGATGAGGTATTCCGCATGAGACAGTCCTTCCACAATCTCAAGTTGACTCGTACCGTTGAAATCGCGAATTTTTCTATGCAGACGGACTGCATCACTTAAAAAAAGATCGCGTGTTCCTGCCACGATGAAAACAGGCGGAAACGAAGTAAAGTCACCATAAATAGGCGAAACACTAGGGTGTGATAAGTCGATATTTCCAGCGTAAAGCGCTGCCGCAGATTGTAGTAGTCCTTCGTAGGTAACTAGTACACGATCAGCACCTTCATTAACTTGTCGACTATCCCCTGCCTGCGTTAAATCTACCCATGGTGTGCCTGTATAGATAGCGCAAGGAAGGCTTATACTCTCGGCGGCCAGTGATTGTATAAGCGCAAGAACCAGCCCGGCGCCTGCGGATGTCCCTCCAACGAGGATGCAACGACTGTCAACGCTATCTAAAAGCGCTAGGTATACAGCTTTTAAATCACAAAGCGCGGCAGGTGCTGGGGCATTCGGCGGCATAGCGTAATCTACACTCAATACGGTTATTCCTAACCTTGATGCAATCAATAACCCTTCTTCAATACTCGGCAAGCCGCCAAAAAATACATAGGCGCCCCCATGCACGTCTATATAAACATGGTTTTCAAAATGCGGTGACACCTCTTTCGGCGTGAGCTTACGAACTGTTACGCCGGCTATTTCCAGTAACTCCACACTGACACCTAATTGTTTGCGCATGTTCTTTACTTTTTTCTTTTGCTGCGCATTTCGTTGCTGCACGAGCTCCCGCCAACTAGCAGCATCTTGAGGTACCGTTGCCTTAACCTCTGCGATAGGTGTCGTCGGAAATTTTTCGATAGCATGCTTAAGAGCATCACTAACGGTCTGTGTTTTTGGTTCGTTAGCTTTTGACATTATTTTTGCAGTGTTAAAGTTAATAAGCAGCGAGTCGGTGTCGGGAATGTATAAATCCTACCAGCCTACACCGAATATGGAGTGCATAGCGTAACGTATTAACTCGCCCGAAGCTTCAACATATAGTTTATACCAGTCCGCACAGATAATTACCCACTCAGCGAGTGTTAAAATGTTCGCGACCGCGGCGTGTTACCGCAGGTATAGTGGTTCTGCATCAAAGTGACACAACAAAGAGTAATAAAATCTGTATTGAAGATCAGTCCTTACTTGGTTGTGCATCTGATATGATTGGAAATACTAGTCGAGCGCAGCGTGTTTTGGGGCAGACAGGAAGAATTAAGCTGCATGTAGCCAATACACTTTAAGACATCTTGGTAGAATAATTAATAAGGATATATACAATGAAAAGAATACCCCTTCGTAAATGGGCAATGGCGGCAAGTTTCGCTATTTCGGCAACAGCCTTTGCAGGAAATGTAGAGCACGACCAGACCTCGGTTTGGAAAGTGTCGAAAGGCGATGATGCGGTTTATGTAGGTGGTACAATACATATTCTGCCAATCTCTGAATTTCCATTGCCCGCTACGTTCACTGAAACCTATGAAAAAAGTGACACTTTAGTTTTTGAAGTAAAAATGCCTGCCCCAACGGATATTGAAGGTCAGCAAAAAATGATGGCTGGGCTTGCTTACAAAGACGGTAAGTCGCTTAAAGATGATGTATCAGAAGAGACCTATCAGGCTCTCAATGTTTATTTAGCCAACTTTGGCGCAACAGCCGATCAGTTAGCGCAATTTAAGCCAGGCATGGTTGCATCAATGCTGGTAGCTATGGAAGCACAACGCTCTCAGTTAGCTGGACAAGGTGTAGATGCCTACTTCATGCAGTTAGCAGCTCGCGACGGAAAAGCCAGTGAATATCTGGAATCGTTAGATTTTCAGATCAGTATGCTTGCCAATATGGGAGCCGGTGAAGAAGACCGCCTCATTTCTGAAACTTTGGAAACGCTACCAGAGCTAAAAGACATGCTTAAAAGCACCATAAAAGCATGGAGAGAAGGGAATACTCAGAAAATCGATGAACTGGTGGTAGACACATTCAAACGTGAATCTCCCGCTTCGTACGACGATGTTTTTACTAAGCGCAACCAAAACTGGCTACCTCAAATCGAAGCCATGTTTGGCGATGATGACCAAGAATTTGTCTTAGTCGGTGCTGGCCACCTAGTTGGCGATGACAGTGTTATCGCCTTATTGAAAGCGAAAGGCTACAAAGTCGAGCAAATGTAACCCCCTTGTTGCTACGGACCTTAATATCAAAGCTAGGCATAGTCCTAGCTTTTTTATGTCTATTATAGAGGGAAATCGCTCTCTAAATCTGACACCCCAGGGATGCGGTATCGGAGCTCTTACATAAAACTTTACGGCGAACTCCCTCCTCTCTCCAAAGCTTTCTGGCATACAGATTGCGGAGGGAGTGAAGCCCCATCAAAAACTCTCAGCAGCAGGGATGCTGCTGCGAAGCCGCCATGGATGGCTTTACGGCGTGTTTTTGATGGGGCTCCACTCCCGAAATTCCAAATCGCAGGCATAAAAAAAGCGCACCTAAGTGCGCTTTTTTGGCTTGTGTTGCTAAGTCTAGATTAGTCTAGGATCTTAGATACAACACCAGCACCTACTGTACGACCACCTTCACGGATTGCGAAACGAAGACCTTCTTCCA
>NZ_VTYM01000041.1:0-20240 GCF_013113925.1 Alteromonas sp. 07-89-2
AAGACATTAAAAAATCCGATACCAGAGACTGATATCGGATTTTGAAGCCTTAAAAAGATCGGTCAACCGATCATGAAAATTTTCTTAACTGATCGGCATTAGGCTTATAGCCGGCTTTCTTTTTCGCTTAATTTTAATCAGACTCAACTTACGCCTGTTGGAATGGGTAAACCGAGCCAATTTTAAGGATTTGTGTAAGTTCATCAAGCGCAGTACGAGATTCAATGAGAAGCTGCGGATCGCGCAAGTCATCTTCACCTAATTCATCGCGATAGTGCTTGTCGACCCAAGCGTTTAGGCGAGCGAACTGTGTATCGTTAATTAACGTATTTTGATTAACTGCGGCAAGTTCTTGGTCATTCATCGCAACGCGCAAACGCAAACATGCCGGACCACCGCCATTACGCATGCTTTGTTTAACATCAAAATAATTAACCGACTTAATGGGCGTACCCAGAGTTACCAGCTTGTCTAAATAACGCTTAACGGCTTCATTTTCCTCACACTCAGTAGGCGCGATGATGGTCATATCACCACCTGGAAGCGTTATAATTTGCGTATTGAACAAGTAGGTTTTTACTGCATCTTGTACAGAGACTTCAGCAGTCGGTACTTCGATAAAGTGAAGCGGTTCGCTACCAAATTTAGCTTGAAGCTCTTTAAACCCAGCGTCTTTTTGATAAAACGCTTGCTCGTGGAAAAACAACACATTTTGGTTACCAACAGCGATCACATCGTTGTGGAATACGCCCTGGTCGATAACGTCTGGGTTTTGCTGCATGTAAACTACGCCATCGTCGTCTAGACCGTGTAAGCGAGCTACTGCTTGGCATGCTTCTAGCGTTTGGCGAGCCGGATATTTTTTCGGTGCTGGTTTGCTGGTATCAAATGCATGACGACCATAAACAAACAACTCTACGCCAGCCTGACCATAGTTGCTGCAAAGTCGCGTGTGGTTGGCTGCACCTTCGTCACCAAAATGCTCGTTATCTGGCAGGTGCTGGTGATGAGCAAAGTGCTTTTCATTGGCAAATGTACCGCGCAGGATATTGCCCGTAACCTGAGGCTCTAGTGAACGATGGAACTTATTGGTCAAGTTTGCAGGGGTAAAGTGAACGCGACCATCGGCAGTATCGGCACTAGGAGACACAGTGGCGGCATTTGCAGTCCACATGCTACTGGCAGAACAACAAGCAAGGAAAATCTCGCGAGATTGCTTTGCAGCGCTTTCTAGCACGCGAGCATCAGAGCCTGTGAAGCCTAATCGGCGCAGTGCGGCGATGTCAGGACGCTCTTGTGGGGCCAACACACCTTGAACCATTCCCATATCGGCCAACGCCTTTGCTTTGGCTAAGCCTTGCTTTGCAGCTTGTTTTGGACTGCTCTTTGCGTTTGCGTTGTTCAGGGAAGCGACATTGCCAAACGACAAACCGGCATAGTTATGGGTAGGTCCTACAAGACCATCAAAGTTAACTTCAAACTGCTTCATACTTTCCCTCATTCTTGGAGTTTTGGCGCTTGACCCTATATGTTACTTTTCCATACGCACTGCGATTAATTTAATAGCAGCGGCAACGCTTTCGTTCTTTTATAGGGGCAAACGATGCACTTCTTCACACCTGAACATGTTGTCAGGCTAGGTTGGAATGGCTGGCATTATACGGCTTTTAAGGCCAATGCCAATCGCGCTGTTTATTTATTGTACAGTTTTTGCGCGTGTTTAAAGCAAAGGAAAGAATAAGTATGAAGAAGATCTTGTTTTCCATTCACTTTGTAGATATATGTTAAAAAAGAGCGAGTACCCTATATATAGTGCAAGGTTGCTCCAATTTTCAGAATTTGACGTAAATAGTCATTAAAAATCAATAGGTTTAGTTCAATTATATGGCAAAATCACTGGTCATAGTCGAGTCACCAGCCAAAGCGAAAACGATAAATAAATATCTCGGTAAAAATTTTATCGTAAAAAGTTCGGTTGGCCACGTGCGAGATCTTCCGACGAAGGCTTTAGGCAAAGTAGAGCCTAAAAAACCGGCTAAAGAACTCAAAACTTTAAGCGAAGAAGAGCGTCAAGAGTATCTTCGCCGTCACGAATATTTGAAGCTTGTAGACAGAATGGGTGTGGATCCAGAGAAAGACTGGAAAGCCCACTATCAAGTGTTACAGGGTAAAGAGAAAGTCGTTAACGAACTTAAAAAGCTTGCTAAAGATGCTGACACTATTTATCTCGCGACCGATTTGGACCGCGAAGGGGAAGCGATTGCATGGCATTTACAAGAGCTGCTAGGTAAAAAAGACAAAACTTACCAGCGAGTGGTGTTTAACGAAATTACTAAAAACGCGATTCAAGATGCGTTCTCAGATCCGGGCGAATTAAACATTTCTCGCGTCAACGCGCAGCAGGCTCGTCGATTCCTAGACCGTGTTGTAGGCTTCATGGTATCGCCACTTCTGTGGAAAAAAATTGCGCGAGGCCTCTCAGCAGGGCGCGTTCAATCGGTAGCGGTTAGGCTTGTTGTAGAGCGTGAGCGAGAAATTAAAGCGTTTGTACCTGAAGAGTTTTGGGACGTACACGCAGATTTAACTAGCCAGCAAAAGGCGGCACTACGCATGCTGGTAGCAAAGCACCAGGGCAATGCGTTCAAGCCTAAAAACAAGGCCGAAACAGATAAAGCGCTTGCTGACTTAGAAGGGGCTAACTACACGGTTGAAAGCCGCGAGTCAAAGCCTACGCAAAGTCGTCCTTCTGCACCATTTATTACCTCAACGCTACAACAAGCGGCAAGTACTCGATTGGGCTTTGGTGTTAAGAAAACCATGATGATGGCACAGCGCCTTTATGAGGCGGGCTACATCACCTATATGCGTACGGATTCAACCAATTTAAGCCAAGAGGCGTTGGACAGTGCTCGTGCGTACATTTCAGATAATTTTGGTGACAAGTACCTGCCTGATTCGCCAAATCGCTACGGCAGTAAAGAAGGTGCGCAAGAGGCGCACGAAGCGATCCGTCCTTCAAACGTGAGCATAAGTGCTGCAAGTTTAGGCGATATGGAACGCGATGCACAGCGTCTTTATGAGCTTATTTGGCGCCAGTTTGTGGCCTGTCAAATGACCCCAGCTAAGTACGATGCAACCACTATCAAAGTGGCGGCGGGTGATTACGAGCTGACGGCGAAAGGCCGCGTACTTAAGTTCGATGGTTGGACTCGCGTTCAGCCTCAGCTTCGCAAAAAAGGCGAAGAAGAGCTCATGTTGCCTGATGTACAAAAAGGCGATGTGCTTGACTTAAAAGCGCTTGATCCTAAACAGCACTTCACCAAGCCTGTAGCGCGATTTAATGAAGCATCTTTGGTTAAAGAGCTTGAAAAACGCGGTATTGGTCGTCCATCGACCTACGCCAGTATTATTTCGACGATTCAAGATCGCGGCTATGTACGCTTAGAGAACAAGCGTTTTTATGCCGAGAAAATGGGCGAAATCGTAAACGATCGTCTGATGGAAAACTTTGACGATTTAATGAGCTATGACTTCACTGCCAACATGGAGCAACATCTTGATGATATTGCTGAAGGCAAGAAAGACTGGAAGGACGTGCTCAATGAGTTTTATAGCGGCTTCTACGGTAAACTGTTAAACGCTGAAAAAGACCCTGAAGAGGGCGGTATGCGCCTGAATCAGGCGGTACCTGCAGGTATTGAGTGCGACAAATGCGGCCGTGAAATGAACGTAAGAACTGCGTCAACTGGCGTATTCTTGGGCTGTTCAGGCTACAATTTACCACCGAAAGAGCGCTGCACGAACACCATGAATTTAACGCCTGGTGATGAAGTCGTGAAAGTAGACGATGAAGAAGAGCTTGAAACAGAAGCGCTTCGCTCTAAAAAGCGTTGTCCTAAGTGCGGCACGGCAATGGACAGTTATCTGGTTGACGAAACCCGTAAACTTCATGTGTGTGGTAACACGCCAACATGTGATGGCACCTTGGTTGAAACAGGCACATTTAAAATAAAAGGCTATGATGGCCCTATTATTGAGTGTGACAAATGTGGCAGCGATATGGAGCTTAAAAACGGTCGTTTTGGTAAGTATTTCGGCTGTACCAATGAAGAGTGTAAGAATACTCGTAAGCTTCTTAGAAATGGCGAAGCTGCGCCACCAAAAGAAGACCCGGTAGATTTACCTGAGCTTCCGTGTGAAAAGTCTGACGCGCATTTTATGCTACGTGATGGCGCTTCGGGAATTTTCTTAGCGGCGCATAATTTTCCAAAGTCGCGTGAAACTCGTGCACCGAAAGTGGAAGAACTTGCTCGCTTTAGAGATAGAATTTCGCCGAAATTCTACTATCTTGCTGACGCGCCACAAACGGACCCTGATGGTAACCCTGCAATAGTTCGATACAGCAGGAAAACCAAACAGCAATACGTGATGTCTGAAAATGACAACGGTAAAGCAACAGGATGGTCTGCATGGTACGACAATGGCAAATGGCAGGAACAAGCCGCTAAAAAGCCAGCGACTAAAGCCAAGAAGAGGTAACGCCGTTACATCGGAAAAGGTAAAAATAGACCTTTAATTGAAATTCACAAGCCCGACATTGCTCGGGCTTGTTACGTAGTTAAAAGACGGTAAACGTCTGCAAAGCGTATCAATAGAAACAGAGTAACAGAGAGTAATTATGGCCTCCTTACAAGACCAACTACTGAAAGCCGGTTTGGCCGATAAAGCGTCTGCAAAGCAAGCGCGTGCAGATAAACGCAAAAAACAAAAGCAAAAGAATAAGCAAAAACAACCTGTCGTTGATGAAGCGACCATTGCTGCTCAACAAGCAGCTGAAGAGAAAAAAGCGCGCTCACGCGAGCTAAACCAGCTTCAGCAGCAGGAGCGAGAGAAGCGCTCAATTATTGCTCAGGTAAGGCAGCTTATTACTGTAAACAAACAACCGCGCAATGGTGAAACCTTACTTAACTTTACACACGACAATGTAGTAAAGCGTCTGTATGTGAGTGAAGAGATGCACAAGCAAGTGACCAAAGGTCGTTTGGCTGTTGTATTGTTAGATGACGCTTATGAACTAGTACCAGCCCCCGTTGCTGACAAAATTGCGCAGCGCGACGAGGCTTCAGTTATTTACCGTGCTGATTTAGATAAGAGCGGAGCCGATGGTAAAGATGAAGAAGAAGATGATTGGTACGCCGATTATGAAATTCCAGATGATTTAACCTGGTAGGCCCTCTAATTCATTCTCGCAGCCGCGCTCTGTATCACAGAGCGTGGTAAGCGAGAAAGTAGACGTAACAAAGTTTCAATAGTCCGCCCCCTCCCAATAGGTCATTGTGCCAATGGCAAACGACTTACCACTGAACATTTTCTGTCAAAAAATTCAACACGTTGATCTTTAGTAATTTTTACTTTTGCCGTTAACAAGCAATCTTTCTCATAACTACTTACGGTTTTCTCTACTATAGTTTTTTTAGTCCTTACCCTGTTGAGCTTTGAAATACAGCAAAGATAAACAGGCCTACGTTACTCATTTTATTTGCATCGAATGTTTTTTCTTAGTTTTGGAGGGGTGCCATGGGTGTCTCAATTAAGTGGTTCTTCAGTGTTGTGGTGTCGTTGTGTGTGTCTTTTTCAGCAAATGCAGGACTATTCAAAATTTCTATTAACGATCTTGGTGGTTTAACACCTTCACAATCCAGCGTTTTTGATGATGCAATCGCTTATTGGGAGTCTTACCTAATAGGCGTTCAAAGCGATTTTAATCACAATATTGTTATAGATGCGAGTGGCGTTGCACTTGATGGTGTGGGTGGCGTATTGGGTAGTGCTGGCCCAACGGGTATCACTCAGCTACCAGACAGCACTTTTGTTTATGCAACTAAAGGCCGCATGCGTTTTGATACGGCAGACCTTGCTAGCTTAGAAAGTCGCGGTACGCTTTTTGATGTCATCGTACACGAGATGGCCCATGTTATTGGATTTGGAACATTGTGGACGACCGACTTTTTTATTGCGGGCAGCCAATCTAACTACGCCAGCGGTTCAGGGCGTTACACCGGAGAGTACGCTTTGGAAGTTTATCGCCGCGAGTTTGTTGAAAACGCCACATTTATTCCTGTAGAACTGGGGGGAGGAGCCGGCACTGCCAACAGTCACTGGGACGAACCTTGGCCTGGTGGTTCATCAGACCTAATGACAGGGTATTTGGGGCCATATCCAATTTCGTTAAGTGATACCACTGTAGCGTCGTTTGCTGATATTGGCTATATGACTACGGTTACTCATGCAGTAAGTGAAGCCGCAACGGTATGGCTATTTCTATTTTCAATGGGACTTGTTGTAAGAAGGCATCATCAAAGGTCAACAGGCGCTAGTACACGTCGTCTACAAATTTTTCAGGCGATGTCGGTCTAGCAGCGTTGCAGCGCTTGCGCAGAACAAAATGCTAAATCTATGCTGGGCGAATAATCTTGAGTGATAGTTTCTATCAATCAGTATATGCACATATTTTTGGGATTTTTGGCTTATTCTAAAAACACGCGTTTAATGTACTTACAAGTCAAGCGTTCCATTGGTAGAATCATGATAGAAGCTATCTATCATGATTTAGGTATTGGTCTTTGGATATTCGTCAGCTCCGGTTTCTGGTCGCGTTAGATGAGACGCAGCACTTCGGTAAAGCGGCTAAGTCGTGCAATGTTACACAACCCACGCTTTCTTCACGTCTTCATAATTTAGAAGATGAGCTTGGCATTCAGTTGGTGGCTCGCAACCACAGATTCCAAGGCTTTACGCCGGAAGGTGAAAGAATTTTGGCATGGGCAAGGAATATCTTAGCGGCGTGTGACGGATTACAAGCGGAAGCTGCATCGTGCAAAGGCGCCTTAGTTGGCCGACTTCGGATCGGTGCCGTTCCTCTAGCGAGTGTCGATCCTATCGACATTATTGACACCCTATCAAAACAGCACAGTGCACTACAGTTTTCCTTACAAACACATAGCAGTGAGTATATCGTTAACGCGCTACACCGTAACGAGCTTGACCTGGGTCTTTGTTACCTTGAAGGCATGAGCGCGCAACACTTCCATATTTTGCCGTTTAAAGCTACTCCAATGGTGTTGCTGTATCACCCCAATCATTACTGCTTTGAGCAAGATACCCTAAGCTGGCAGTCTCTTTCATCACTGCCGCTTGGGTTATTAACACCTTCAATGCACTTTAGGCAGTCAATCACGATAAACATGGCAAATGTGGGCGTGAACAATGAGCCTGTTATTGAATCAGACTCGGTTCATTGTTTACTGCAAGCAGTGAAAAAGGGGATGTGTTGTACGATCCTTCCAACCAACGTCGCAAAGGCCAATGATGATTTAGGACTCGCCTATGTTACTGTTGACGATGGTAAAACCATTTCGCCTTTAGGGCTCATCATGCGAAAAGGCGAGCCCAGTTCTCCCATCGCCAAGCAATGCTTTGAGTTTTTAAAAGGATATGAGGAGATTTTCAATAAAGGAGGCATATGCAGTGAGTAAAGTGAATACGACACTCGTCGGTTTAGTGCTTGCGGGTGGCCAATCGCGCAGAATGGGGCAAGACAAAGCACTTATGCGTTATCAGGGCCGTACTCTCATCGATAATGCTGCGTTACTTTTACAGTCTGCGAGTTGCGATAAAGTGTTAATTAGCCGCAACGCGCTAGGCTTTCTGAATGACAAAATTGAAGATGCAGGTCCGCTTAGCGGAGTACATGCTGTTTTAGACGCACTATCTCAATCTGATAATCACAATGGCAATCCTTGTGAACTGCTTGTTCTTCCCGTTGACATGCCGCAGATGACGCCCGAGCTTTTGAGAATATTAGTTTCGCGAGGGCGAGAGGCTGAAAAGGCATGTTATGTGGAAAAACGCTTTTTGCCTTTCTATTTACCCGTTACTCAGGACACCAAAGCCCTCTTAGCCAACTATCTAGTTGAGCAAAGTAAAAGACGAGTGGTAGGATTTTTAGAAGTTCTCAATGCAGTTTCTCTTAAAGAAGGCGACCTCAAAAAAACAGCGCGTAAAAAAGAAAGCGATAACAAAAAGCGTCTCGCAAATATGTCTAATGAAGATGGCGTAGAGTGGTTAAATGTGAATACTCCAGGTGATTGGCCACATGAAAAGTAACACTGAACAGCACGCATTGGTTTTAGATGCTGCACCCTATACTCAAAAGTTTGCCCTTGCAGAAGAAGTCGCTTTAAGCATTAGTTATAACGGTATTAATTATGCCGTAATGCTGATAACGCCAAACGACATTGAAGATTTCATTGTGGGCTTCAGTTTAAGTAACGACATTATCGAACATCCCCGCCAGCTTTACGGTATTGAATTAACGCATCACAAAGAACACATCAATGCTGAAGTTGAAATTGCCAATCAGGCGTTCTGGAAGTTAAAGGAAAATAAACGGCAATTGGCGGGGGCTTCGGGCTGTGGGCTCTGCGGTGTTGAGGCATTAGACAACGCTTTGCCTCAATTAACGTCTATGGATGTATCGCCTTTGCCTGATGTGAGCTGGTTTAAAGGATTGCGAAGCCTTATATCTAATGCGCAAGCATTAGCTCAGCAGAGCGGTGCGGTGCATGGAGCGCTCTACATTGATGCTAAGCGCAATGTGCTGGCATGCCGAGAAGATATAGGAAGGCATAATGCTTTTGATAAATTAATTGGTGCTATCACCATCAAAAAACTCTTTCAACCTGAAGGTATTGTTGTGCTCACAAGCCGCTGCAGTTTAGAGTTGGTTCAAAAAGCGATAAGAGCTAAATTACCTTTGGTAGTAACGCTATCTGCTCCTACAGCTTTATCAGTAAAGTGGGCAAGCCGTTACGGTCTCACCCTGATCCATGTACCTAAGTATGACCCTCCAAGAGCTTACGCACCGCAAGAAAAGTAGTGCGCAGCGAGCCAGTTAGAAACAAAGGGCCTGTACTGATAAGTACCAGATAAGCAACGAAAAACTTACACCGCAGAGACTGCTATTCGGCCATCTGATTCAGATTTCGAAAGTTTGATCGCGATAAATTTCGATGTTGGAGTGAACGTGCCATCACCGTAGCTTTCTAGTGGTACTAACGGATTGGTTTCGGGGTAATATGCTGCCGCTTGACCTTGCGGGATGTCGTAAGCCACCAACATAAACTGTTTAACTTGACGTGTTTTGCCATCGTTCCACATTGACGTAATATCGACTTTATCGCCATCGTTAAATCCCAGCTTCTGAATATCACGTTCATTAACAAAAAGAACGTCCCGCGCGCCAAACACATTTCTGTAGCGATCATCCATACCATAGATGGTCGTGTTGTACTGATCGTGAGAGCGCAGTGTTTGTAAAATGAGGTCCGGCTTTTCACCTTTCGCAACGAGGTCAGCATTTAACAGTGAATCAGGCAGGGCGTTAGCAGCAAACTCAGCTTTGCCCGATGGTGTTAACCAGCGTCTCTCACCTGCTGCATTACCTAAATGAAAACCACCTGGTTGAGCGAGTTTGGTGTTAAAGTCTTTAAAACCGTCTATGGTGTCGGCAATGAGCTCACGAATATTGTCGTAATCGCTTATTAAGAAGTCCCAGTCTACCGGCGTGTTGCCTAACGTCGCCTTCGCGATACCAGCAATAATAGCGGGTTCAGAGCGAAGTTCGGGCGAGCTTGGCGGAAGTTGGCCATAAGAAATATGGACCATAGAAAACGTATCTTCCACAGTCACGCCTTGTTGCCCGCTAGCCTGCATGTCAATTTCAGTACGTCCCAAGCAGGGTAATATAAGCGCGTCTTTACCTGTGGTTAGGTGAGAACGATTTAATTTGGTGGCGATATGAACGGTTAAGTCGCATTGTGACAGCGCAGCGTGAGTACGCGGCGTATCTGGCGTCGCCTGGGCGAAATTACCGCCTAGGCCGATGAAAACTTTGGATTCACCACTTTCCATAGCCTGGATAGCTTGAATCGTATTGTGACCTCTTTCTCGTGGAACGGCGAAGTTAAACTTGTTCTCTAGTGCGTCAAGCAATGCTTTAGGCGGTACTTCGTTAATACCAACAGTTCTATCCCCCTGCACATTGCTGTGGCCACGAACGGGAGAAAGCCCTGCACCAGGCTTGCCCACGTTTCCTCGTAGTAGTTGAACGTTCACTATTTCCTGAACCGTAGCTACTGAGTGCTTGTGTTGGGTGATCCCCATTGCCCAACACATGATCACCCGTTCTCCACGTTTGTACATGGTTGCCGCGTGACGTATTTCGTCTTTTGATAAACCGCTCTGCGCTTCAATATGCTCCCAGCTCGTCGCTTCAACAGTACTCAAATAGTCGTCCATTCCATTGGTATGTGTGTTAATAAAGTCGTGGTCGAATACGGGAGGAGCATTGTTTGCTTTGGCTTCTTGTTCCCAAGTTAACAGCCATTTTGCGATGCCGCGCATAACCGCCATGTCACCACCAAGCGCAGGCCTGAAATAGGCGGTGTTAGTTGGCTCAGAGCCATTGGTTAGCATCTCAACCGGGTGCTGCGGGTTTTGAAATCGCTCAAGACCACGCTCTTTAAGCGGATTAAAACAGACCACTTGCGCCCCTCTTCGTACTGCTTCGCGTAGAGGTTCTAGCATGCGAGGGTGGTTAGTTCCCGGATTTTGGCCGATAACAAAAATGGTGTCTGCTTTTGCAAAATCATTGAACGTAACTGTGCCTTTGCCCACGCCTATCGTAGGTTTCATACCTTGCCCCGACGCTTCGTGGCACATATTTGAACAATCGGGAAAATTATTTGTGCCAAATGCGCGCACGAATAACTGATATAAATAGGCGGCTTCGTTACTCGCCCGCCCGGAGGTATAAAACTCCGCCTGATGAGGGGAATGTAAACCCTTCAAGTGGCTGGCAATAAGTGCGAAGGCATCGTCCCATGATACTGGTTCGTAATGGTCTGCCTGAGCATTGTAGCGCATAGGGTGGGAGAGTCTCCCTTGTGACTCAAGCCAGTAGTCGGTGTGCTTTTTCAGTGAGCCGACCGAATACTTAGAGAAAAATGTTGGGTCTACATAGCGACCGGTAGACTCCCAGTTCACTGCTTTAGCACCATTTTCACAAAACTTCACTAAACCACTTTCTGGTGACTCACCCCACGCACAGCCCGGGCAGTCAAAGCCTTTGTCTTGGTTCGTCTTGAGCATGGCTCGTAGATTCTTAAGTGGCTTTTCGCTTTGAATCCAGCTCTGGGTTACACTCTTTAGTGCTCCCCATCCGCCAGCGGGTTTGTTGTACGTTTTGATGTTACGCTTATCACTCATCTTCTGCCCCTGTGTCTACGCGGGCATTTGCCCTTGTCTACAAAACCTAACCAAGACTTTTTGTCTAAACAGCGTAACCATTCTGGTAACTGTATTCCAATTGATTACGCTAACTAGATGATAGGGTTCATCAATTAACCGCTTATTTCCAGTCGCCTGTCTTTAGTGCATAGGGGGACATGTCTGTGATCTCATGAGAGTAGGGATACACACCCGAAATATGTGTTACCGAGAGTACCGAAAGAGACACAAAGCGCTCTGCACCTTCAAATGCGGTTATATTCGATTCGAGGGATTCGATACTCGCCTTTGCTTTAATAAACAGAAGGTCACCTGTTTCATTATCCCAAAAACACAGACCGACGCGTGGGTCTAGTAGGATGTTGCCCAAGGTATTAAAGAACTTATTACCGCTAAAATCGGGAAAGATTAACGAATTCCCTTCCACTTTAACAAAGCCTGCTTTGCCCCCCCTGTGAGAAACGTCTAGCCCTTCATTCGCTGCATGGCCTAAAGATTTATGTCGTGAGGCAATAAAAAACGTTTCAGCCCTTGTTATTAGCGAGCGTGCGCTTGGGGTGAGCACATTCGATGTTGAAGTAAAAAATGTAGAATCACCGGCACCTACTGTATTTTTCATTGGGGCAGTCTGAACGGCACGTTGTTTTTTGACTGTGGTTCGTTTGTGAATGTATTGGGGGCAGTTACCGAAACTTTGATCTACCAATACTGTAAGGTTTTCATTAGTTGCGTGACTTATCGTACCGTTCAACCGATTTCTTCGCCTTGTAGCGTATTCAATGCCGACGATTCCAATTTTGCTGCCTGAAGTCACGTCGAGATTTAACGAGTGTTGCATCATATTCCAAACTTCTACTGGTAGGCTAAAGCGCAATTGGGTAGCAGAGGGACTTTCTATGAAATCTCCTTCTCCCCAAACAGGCGTGGCTACAGGGTGGCCTTTTTCGTCTACCAAGGCGAAAACAGTGAACGGACTGGATGTAAAGAACTGCCTGTGTTGTTCCGGCATAAAGCTACGGATAAAACCATTCGTCCGCTCACCGATTTCCCTGTCAATTTCCAGCTTTTTTTGCAGTGCAATTTCGCCTTGATGAAACGCTGGGTTCAAGGATGATAGCTTAGGTAGAGACATAACGACCTCAATTATCTATGCGGACTGGTATTGCGCGCTGGTGCGATGTCAGACGCTGGCATTGGGACAAAATTATCCAGACTCTCAACCTCATTTATCCAGGCATTGATAAGAGGAAACTTGGACAACGATATTCCTCCTTCAGGGGCATGAGCTATATACGAATACATGGCGATGTCTGCTGCGGTTACGTGTTCGCCAACCAAAAAAGCACTTACCGTGTTTTCTAGATGAGCCTCCATGTTTGCAAGTAACGTCTCGCTGGTTGCTAGTACGGTGGGCACATGAATAGTTGCTCCAAATACGTATTCTAATCGCGCGGCGGCCGGCCCTTTAGCAAGTTCACCCGCTGAGACTGATAGCCAGCGTTGAATTAGCGCTTTTTCTTTGGCGTCCTTTCCTAGCCAATAGTCACTGTCTGCGTATGCGTGGATCAAATAAACCAGGATGGCATTGGAGTCCGCCAAAGTGATGTCACCGTCTGTTATCACGGGGACTTGTTTAAACACGTTAAGTGAGCTGAAGCGTTCACTCTTGTGCTCGCCTTTGGCCATGTCAGGCTCAACGGTTGTAAAAGGGATGGCATTCAGTGTCATAAATAATGAAACTTTGTGACAGTGGCCAGATTTAGGGTTTTGAATCAAAACAATAGGGCTTTTTGGCAATGTATTGCTTGTTGGATTTGTCATAAATTCATCCTCTCAATAGAAATGGTTAGTTGGGTGTTATTATCAACATTGTTTACAGCTCAAGCTCGGACAGAGTGGGAAAATCGTCAGGGCGTCGTTCGCCATCCCACGTGAACTTTCGGTCACTTTCTGAAATAGGATGTTCGTTGATACTGGCAATACGTTTTTCCATTAGGCCATCAAGGTTGAACTGCCAATTTTCATTACCGTAAGCTCTATACCATTGACCAGAATCGTCCTTGTATTCGTATGCAAATCGCACTGCTATGCGGTTTGCGTTAAATGCCCATAGCTCTTTTACTAATTTATAGTTGAGCTCTTTGTTCCACTTTCTCGTCAAAAAACTCACTATTTGAGCACGCCCTTCAATAAATTCTGCTCGGTTGCGCCAACGGCAGTCAAAGGTATAAGCACCTGCAACTTTTACCGCATCTTTGGTGTTCCATGCGTCTTCAGCAAGGCGCACTTTTTGCGCTGCGGTTTCAGGTGAAAAGGGGGGAAGCGGTGGTCTCATAAATAACTCCTGTAGGCATTGGGCTGTAATGTAAAAACGTTAACCTGAACGAAAATGTGTAAAAGCTGATAGCGATACTAGAACTTTCCTTTTATTTAATAATTAGCTATTTTTGAAATTTATAATTTCATTGAGTGAAATAATATGGATAAGCTTTTGTGCATGAGAGTGTTTGCAGAGGCTGCTAAGTCGGAAAGCTTTGTAGGAGCTGCAGACGCGATGTCGATGTCAGCGCCTGCGGTTACTCGGTGTATTGCACACTTAGAGGCACAGTTAAATACTCGACTTTTTCATCGCACAACGCGGCAAGTGAAATTGAGTGAGGTTGGTGAACATTACCTTATTCATGTTTCACGTATACTGGCAGATATTGAGCAAAGTGAAGCTGCTGTGTCTGGCATTGATTTAGTGCCCAGAGGTGAGCTTAATATCACGGCACCAATTTTGTTCGGAGAACGTTATGTAACGCCAATAATATCCCAATTTCTTAAGGACTATCCCGACATTAGGGTTAACGGGCATTTTCACGACGATGTGGTGAATCTAATTGATAGCAATATGGATGTAGCAATACGTATAGGTAACCCGAAAGACTCCTCGCTTTACGGTGTTACGGTAGGATACGTACGGCGTGTAACCTGTGCGGCGCCTAGCTACTTGGCTAGTAGCCCGGCCATAAAAAAGCCAGAAGATTTAAAACGGCATAGTGTGCTTTATCCGACGCGCTTTAACGAGCCAGCGGTATGGACGTATCACAAAAACGACAGACCTATTGCCATTAAGCTCACACCTCGTTTTCAATCCAACCAAAACAGAGCGGCTATTAACGCCGCCATTGAAGGCGTTGGGGTTGTTCGGTTGATGTCCTATCAGGTTGCTGAAGCACTTAGAAGTGGTGATTTGGTAAGTTTGTTAGAAGATGTGGAAGACAAAAAGTTGCCTATACAGGTGGTAAGTGTTGAAGGGCGTAATAACCTTACTAAGGTTAAAATGTTCATTGACTATGTCAAGGCAGGGTTGGCGAACAACGAGTATCTTAACCCTAGGGCCTGAATAATCCAGAGTATCTAGACCTACGCGTGTGGTGCTCAGGCTGTAGCATAAGTTGTGAGTAAAATGGGTTGCGTTACACTAAACCAATCGTTATCGTCGCAGAGATTTTAAAGTTAGCATTTTAAAATTGGCATCTTAAAATTTGTATTTTGACATCTAAAACGTTAACAGGATCTGTTAAAGGCGCTACTCAAACGTCAATAATAAAAAATCATCGAGGCAACATGGTTTCCTGGCAATCACTTACATTTAATGAACTGACTAATCATCAACTCTTCGACTTGCTCAAGCTGCGTGTCGATGTTTTTGTCGTTGAGCAAAACTGTGCCTATCCGGAGCTTGACGAAAAAGACCGCCATCCAAAAACTCATCATTTAATGGGGTTTCAAGATAACAAATTGGTAGCGTGTGCACGATTACTTGGCGAAGGGGTTAGTTATCCATCGGTGAGTATCGGTCGAGTAGCTACCAGCGAAGCTTTCAGAGGTAAAGGGGCGGGCAGAGCACTTATGCGTGAAGCCATTGATCATTGTGAGGCGTTATGGCCAGGCTGTGATATTGAAATTGGCGCGCAAGAGTATTTAAAACGGTTTTATGAAGGTTTTGGGTTTGAGGCCACCTCGACTATGTACTTGGAAGACGATATTCCTCACATCGATATGAAAAGAGCAGGCACGGCAACAGCGTAGCTCAGTGCCTAGCTCGAAATATTGGTTTGCATGACCTTTTATGGCCCAGGCGTTTAACCTAATAATTATGTTTACCCGTGCCAACCTTTAAGCTGTGCTTTTATGTGCACCTAGATACCATCAACCCTAACGCTTATTTGGCATCGGGTAATTGGGAGACTAATTCATCTAGTCCGCTTACCACCGTGTCAGGCGCTATTGCTAACGGGTAAAGTACCTTACCGGGGCGTGCAATGAACGCGGCTTGCCAGCCTGCCTGTTTAGCACCAGCAATATCCCAACCGTGTGCCGCCACTAACATAGCGTCTTCTGCTGCTATACCCATTTTTTCAATAGCCCACTCATACGTGCGAGTATCGGGCTTATATAAGTTAATGTCTTCTACACTTAGTCGCTCGTCGAAATAAGACAAAAGATCAGCATTTTTAAATTGAGTATATACGCCTTGATTAGACGAGTTGGTAAGGCTTACTAGTTTATAACCCTTGTTTTTAAGTGCCTGTAAGCCATCGCGCACGTCAGGATGGGGCGGTAGGCTTCGCAAAGGCGTGACAATTGCCGTTTTCGCTTGCGCTTTGGTCAATTCAATACCTTCAATTTCAGCCACCATCAGCAAGGAGGCAACGCCAATTTCTCCAAAGGTATGAAAGCGGCCAGTCGTTGAATCAACCAGTGAATGATGCAGCATAGTAGAGAACCACAGTGGCAACAAATCATCTCGACCGCCCAAGGCTTCGCCTACCGAGCTACGCATGGCGGTGAGGTCTAGCAAGGTTTCATTAACATCGAAAAAGATAACCTTTGGTGCTCGCAATTCCCGTGCAGGCATTGCTGTATTCTTATCAGGCTGCGCGGCACCTCTGGTGTCTGTCTGAGCGAAGACTGGTGATGACAATAGACTAATGCCTACAGCGGTTGCGCAACATAGCCTTGAGAGTAATGAAGAAGGTGAGCGAGCCATAATTATCCTTTATAAACTTTGAACGAGTGTTCAAATTAGGCGGGATAACACATGAATGCAATAGCTAATGAGACGAAACGACTATTTTCTGGTGGTCAACCGATAGCCGTTGCCTCTCAGAGTTTCAATAAATATGGCATCACTGCTGTGAAGCTTTTGTCGCAGCCTACTGATATACACATCAACAACATTAGTTAGCGGATCGCTGTGACTTCGCCATACTCGACTTAATATGCGTTCTCGAGACAGCACTTTTTCAGCATTTTCTGCGAAGTAGTAGAGCATGTCGTATTCTAGTTTGGTGAGTGAAATCTCTTCCCCAGACAATGTCGCAATACGTGACTCGTCATCGATGTTTAACGGTCCGATGGTGAGGCCTAATTGGGTAACCGGTGTATTCGTCACTCTTCGGCTTAAGGCCGTTATGCGCGCAAGTAGTTCGTCAAAGTCAAATGGCTTGCACAAATAGTCATCCGCGCCTTGTTTTAAACCATTCACGCGCTCGCGTACTTCGTCCACCGCGGTTAGTAACAAAACCATAGGGGCATGGGGAAGCGACTTGATTGCGGGCAGCAGCTCTACGCTATCTTCATCACCAAACATGCGATCAAGTACAATAATAGCAGGGGCTTCATGGCGAATGCGCGTGACTAAGTTGTGTAATGCCGACTCTTCGATGCACTCAAAACCTTCAGCGCTTAAGCCTCGTGATAGAAAGCGTAGCAAGGGGGCTTCGTCATCAGCAATAAGAATTTTCATTGTTGTTATGATCCTAGTCGTTCGATGTTACTTAACGGTTGTTATTAATCTAAGGACGTCGCGTTTTTTTGTAAAACTGGCAGCGTCAACGTGAACTGCGAGCCTTTACCTAATGTGGAATGCGCACTCAATGTACCGTGGTGGGCTTCTGCTATCGCTTTAGCGATAGACAAACCTAGCCCCATTCCATTGCCTTTGCGCTTTAACCTAACGAAGCGTTCAAAAACGTGCTGCAAATCACTTGAAGAAATGCCTTCACCGCTATCAATGACCGATACGTTGATATTCGGGCCTTCGCTCTCAACGCGCAGCACAATGGGCGTATCGGGATAAGAATATTTGTGCGCGTTTTCTATAAGGATGGTCAGTACCTGCACAATTCTGTCTTTGTCGATGAGCACTTGGACCTCATTATTGGCAAGCCATTTAAGATCTAAGTCTCTTGGCTTTGTGAGCTTTTGCCATAACGCCATATTTTGTGTAAGCAGGTTATGTAAGTCAGATTTAACCAGATCTACAGTAAATTCGTGCATCTCGGCACGCGCTAGCAGCAGCAAATCATCAACCAACTTACTTAAGTTCACGGCTTGCTCAAGTATGGTTTCTAGCGTTTCTTCATAAATCTCGTTGCTAGCCGCAGCCTGCCTAAGGGTTACCTGAGCTTCGCCACGAATAATGGTTAACGGTGTGCGCAATTCGTGACTTACATCAGCCATAAATTGTCGGCGCTTTGCGTCCAGCTGAGTGAGTTTATTGTTGGCTTCTTTTAAAGCCCGGGTTCGGCTCTCCACTTCAAACTCTAAGTGCTTACGATGGGCATCAGCCTGGTCTTCGTGTTCTTGTAGTCGCGCTATCATGGAATTTAGTGCTTTGACCAAGTCAGTAAATTCGCTATCCAGGGTTTCAGGCAATCGATAGTGGTAGTTTCCCGAGGCAATGGCATCAGTACCCGTGCGAATAACTGTAAGCGGCTGATACAGGGCATTGAATAGCCAATAACAACCCAGCAGAATGAAAGGACAGGTGATAAGGCCTAAACTGATAGTAAACCACACAATGCTGCTGTTTAGCGTTTCAATGCTAGCGTTAATGCGCGATACAACGCCTGTTTGGCGGTTTACTGCAGAGTTGATGGCCTCCCTAAACTGGTTGTCGATAGTTACTTCAAGTAATGTTTGAAGGCGCTGCTGTTGATTAAGTGGAGTACTGTCATTACTTAGCGCAATAGCTCTAAACTCTTCCACAATGCCTTGAATCAGCGCTTCAAGTTCATCGGTATCTTCAACACTTCCTAGTGTTGCCTCAAGCCCTAGTGCTTCGCGTTGAGCAAGTTCCAGAGATTTTATACGGTTCAACGAGTTTTCTATTTGTTGTTGTTTGTTTCTCACTTTCGCTTGGTTCGCATTCTTGCCAAAAATAAGCTCATCGGTTAGCTGTTTGAAAAGCCTGTAGGAAATACTTGATAACTGCTGGTGCTCTGACAGCAGGGATTGAGCGAGTTGAGCTTGCGCTAAGTTAGTGCGCGTTAAATGCGCAGATATGGCTGCACTGGCTAAAGCAATCAACAGAATAAAAGTGGAAAGTAGCCCAAAAAGGTAAAGTTTACGTTTGTACATTGGCAGCAGCGTTATGATTATTTGTCACTATATACGCTAAATGTAATTTAATGGTGCAGTTTCACGGCAATAAAATAGTAAGTCAGAGAAGATGGGCTACCAGCGACATGTCGTCTGAATTGGTGTAGAAATAGAACGTAAAAAAGGGCGCGAGAGAGAAAAAAAGTACGTTCATAAAAGTCGTGATCACTATGAAAACGTAATCGTTTAAGCCGTGCGCTCAAGAATAGACAAGGCAATATCTGTTTGATATTGGAGCTCTTCATCTATTTTCCAGTGTTCGGGGCTCCAACCCGCTAAGAACCGATAAAAGTCAGCGCAGGCGAAGGGGTACAGGTACTTCCATTCAGCAATGATAAGCGCAATATCAGCACGCTTGAAACAAGCCGAACTATCATTGTTAGCCAATCGAGTGTGTAGCGCATCTTCGAGCGCTTGAAAGTAGTTATCGAGCAATGCATCACGATGTTTCATGTGGGTTTGGGTTGATAGGGCACTGCCCAAAAAATACGCCACGTCCTTTATGCCTGCGCCATAACCCACATATTGAAAGTCGACGGCTGAACAGTCAGAAAAATCGTCGGTAAAACAAAAGTTAGCCACTTTAGCATCGCCGTGCACCAAAGTTTGAAAGTTCGCGTCGCCTAATGTGGTAGCTATAGCAACAGCATGTTGCTTTAGTAATCCATCCGACATGGCGTGGAACTCGTCTTTGCGGGTTGCCAAGTGCCAATAAGTGCCCTCAGGCCATAACTGTATATTTCGGCCATCAAATTCATCTTTTACATTGAGAAAACGCGCGTGAAAGTTGGCTAGCCATTTTAAAACGGTATTGCATTGCGCAGCGGTAAGTGAAGAGGCCGTGCGAGAATAGCCACTGTGTGCTAAGTCTTCCATAACAAGAAGGGAGGCTTCGCCCTGTTGGCTGTGCCCTAAACATTTAGCTGTACGGCACGACGCATCAGTTTGGACTTGAACATCGCTATAAAAACTGCTTTCTACCTTAAAAGACTGGCACTTACGGTTGTGGCTAGCTTCACCATTCCAGCCTTTAGGGTGTGAGAGCCTGTGTGGCGGAATGGCGCATTTCACGACTACTTTTAGCGCTGCTTCGTCTCCACCTTGTTGCGCGCCAAGTGGGTTTTGTTGAGCTTGGTGATACTGGCTTTCTTGGAAAGGGCTTCTCTCGTCGTGATTCTTTGAAAACGTATTATTAGGATAGCCCAAAGTGGCACGAAAGCACGCTCCGTAGCCACTCCAAAGAGGTTGAATCATTTGTGTGTCTAATACTTGCGCGTTACATACTTGGCTTAACCAATCTATATACTGCTGGTTTACCGTATCTGACATTTTATACCAATCCGCATAGATAATTGCCCACTCAGAAGGCGCTGGCAAGTTTCCTAGCAAAGCGTGGGAATGCAGGAATGGTTGTTCCCTTTCAAATTCCCAGAATGAAGCTAGGAAGCTTGCCAGAC
>NZ_VTYM01000042.1:0-20168 GCF_013113925.1 Alteromonas sp. 07-89-2
TCGATGGGAAACGGACTTGGGCTGAGAAGAATCTAGCTCAAATCTAAACTGACAGCGACACCTGAAAAAACGGGTAACTGTCAGATCAAGTCTGAGCTAGTACACCTTATCTGAGTCTTGTGTGGCAATAGACCCGTGCCTCATCATAAACACGTATAAATGGAATTATTATGAAGCTAGTGCCCTACTCTAATTTAAAACCGAAGAACCTAGAAGTTCTTTTATTTGTGGCTCGTCTTCTAGCCTATCTTGGGTACTTTTTCTTTAGTCTCTCTTTGGTTTTGTTTTTAGCTGTCATATTTGACTATTTCTCCTTAAGTGATCCTGTTCATGTTAAAGGAAGTCTTGCTTTAAGCTACCAGCAAAGTTTATTCCACGGATTTATAGCAGGGTTCTTAAACATTGGTTTAGCTTTCCTTATGCTCATAATATCGAACCTCTGTGCTGCACTTGTTTCATGGGAAGCCTCCCTACCGAACACTAATCATAAGAGCACATGACAGACTATCTACTACACTCATAAAAATTGAAAACTAAAAGGAATTACGATGTTTTACTTTGAGGCTATTTTATTTATCTCATTCGTTTATTTCAGTGGTTTCGGATATAGAAAAAACAAGCGAAACATGATGTTGCTTGGTTCATTTTGTCTCTTTCTATCCTTGTCCGCTGAGCCCTTTGTTGAAGGCTTTAACACAGGTTTCACTGAAAGGTCGCAAGAAATAAAACAAAGTAAGAGTGCCGATTAGCCGGTCAGAGCAGCATGGCCATTATAGCCCTCGTGCAAGCTTTTTTATTGGAAGTTAACTACTAGAGAAAAGCATGGAAGAATTACCTTCTTTTATATTTAAAAATCTGTTCTTAATCTTATTAGCTGTATTTGCGCTAATTTCATTTATTTTTCATTATAAGTCTCGCAATAGAGAGCTTTTCGATGTCAACGGCGATCAGGTATTGATAAATCGAACCTCGAAACTTCGGTTTTCGTTTGTACACAGAACCGCGATTCGTATTGATAGCGTCGTAAAAGTAGAGGTTCATGGCAATCGATTAAGCCTCTTTCAAAGGAGCAATAACGCAATTGACATTTGGCTGCACGCTGAACATTTAGAGAGCGGAATCAATAAAGCGAAAAGCGTATTCAGCCATGCAGATTTTTCAAGCAAAGGTAGCTAACGAATTTACTATGTTGCTCACTTTTCCCTGGTTAAATAGATAAACGCTTGGCTTAGCAATACACTCTCTAAACTTCTGGCGGCTTTATGACGGGGTGTTCATTGGAAAATAAAGACTTAGTTATTTACGATGGTGTATGTAACTTCTGCAATGGGGCTGTTGCATTTATTTTGAAGCGGGACAAAGCGGAACGTTTTACCTTCTCACCGATGCAGTCAGAATATGCTCAAGAAGTTATTGAGCAGTATGAGGTCGATACAGTAGGTATTGATACATTTATGTTAGTAAAAAACGGACAATTGTTTCTCTGGTCAGACGCAGCGTTAGAAATCGCTAAAGATTTGTCTGGGCTTTGGTTTGTATTTGGCGTATTTAGAATTTTACCGCGTACCTTAAGAGACTTTTTCTACAAAACGTTTGCCCGTAATCGCATTAAACTGTTCGGTGGCACACAACAATGCCAAATACCCGATAAGAAAGTTCTAGAGAGGTTCAGAGGGTTCGCGAAGTAACGTACACAGCAATGGCTCCTTTACAGAATGCTACGCTTGAGTATTCATCCCTCGCATATGTTGTTACTTCGTGCTTATACTACTAACTGCGCTTTAACTTTTAAAGTATAGGAACTGTGGGATGATTTCTGTAGATTTTCTTGTTACGTCTCTTATTGTCGTACTTATTCCCGGCACGGAAGTTTTGTACACCGTTGCCACGGGGCTTTTTATTGAGAAGCGAGCAAGTTTTGTTGCAGCGCTAGGCTGCACTTTGGGAATTATTCCGGCTTTGCTTGCGAGTTCATTGGGTCTAGCCGCATTGTTCCACACAAGTGCAGTTGCGTTTCAGATTATTAAATACCTTGGCATTATCTATCTTTTTTATTTAGCTTGGCAAATGTGGAAAACGTCATCGCCACTCAATGTGAACAGCAAAGGCAGCCAGTCTACTTATCTAAACATTGCAATAAAGGGCTTTCTACTCAATATTTTAAACCCGAAGCTATCTATTTTCTTCTTGGCATTTATTCCGCAATTCGTACCCGCAAATCAAGATGGCGCACTCTCTCATATGCTCATTTTAGGTAGCATATTCATGGCCCTGACGTTTGCTGTTTTTGTTATATATGGTTTTTTATCGTGCAGTTTTAGTCTGTTCATTGTGAATTCGAAAAGAGCGACCATGAGCATGCAAAGATTATTTTCGGCCAGTTTTGCAGGCCTTGGACTTAAACTGGCATTTACCGAGCGGTGATGAGAATATGCAAACTTATCACTAATTGCTTATTTTGGCGTAAGAGTGTTGGCTATTTATCTCCATTCTGATTTTGGCCGAGGTATATATGCAGCTATTTAAAATGAATGAACTAGTGAAAAACAAAAAATTCACTGGTAGTCTTAAGGTTCAATTGAAATAAGGAAGTTCTATGAAAAGTTACACAAAGCTAACACTATCAACTATCGCCTTTGCACTTATCGTAAGCTTGCAATCATTTATTTTATATCAACAAAGTCAAGCTAATCAGACAGTTCAGCAAAAAGTAGACAAGCTTCAAAATCAAGTCGACCAAGCCAGCGAATCAAATCAAGAACTTCTTCAAAAAATAGAAAAGCTAGAAAGTAGTTTGGAACTTAAGCCTCGAAGCCTTCTTTCTATGAATTGATAGTCGCTTCACATAACTATTTCCTATATTTGCCGAAACGCATTCGCTCAGGGGATGTCGTTGCAGCCTTGTCGCCGCCTCCGCGGTTAAAAGATCTGGAGTAGAGTAATAACTTGATGAGATTATCTAAAATATCAGTGTTTTTTATTATGGGTGTGATAACGGGTTGCGCATCTGTCCCATTAAATGTTTATTACGATCACGAAGTAACGGCTCCAGCCATACCTTTTAAAAGAGTTAAACCCGATTATCCGCCATCTGCTGCTTCTAATAACATCAGTGGCTTTATTGTTGCTGATTTAGTAATAGCAGAGAATGGAACGGTAGAAGCAATCAATATTATTGAATCAGTACCTTCAGGTGTTTTTGATAAGAATGGTGAAAACGCCATCAAAAAATGGCAGTATAAGCCAGCCCGATTAAACGGAGAGCCGGTTAAACAATATACCAAAGTGAGACTTGACTGGAATATTTAATCAATATGTTGGGCTAATGCAGATGCCCTTAATTGGGCTATGTTTATTCTAGAAATCACGATAAAAGATCTGTTTCAACTTAGCACACGACTTATTACTAGCGTTTTATAAGAAAAGGAATTCAAAGTGTCTGGAGTACTATCAACAGGAAGTTTTATTTTGAACATATATTTTCCGCTGGTTTTTACTTTAATGGCGGTATTTTTTCTTTATATCGGCCTAAAAGTCATAGCCTCTAAGAAACCTTTGTTATTACCTTCTAAAGTGTTCTTTGTGTTTATGGTTATCGCGTTTTCCCCTCAACTAATTATGACAGTTGAAACTCAATTTTCTACCGGTGTTTTTAGTTTGTTATCTTTGATGTCCCCCATTATGTATGTTGTTCTTTTAGCATTTTTTTGGATTCAAATGAAAGGCTATATGGCAATAGGGATTTCTGACGACTCATTTAGAAATGCTCTACATTACGCACTGGACCAAAACCATATACAGTTTGAAGAGCAAGTTTCATTGATTAAACTCACAAATAGTAGTGCCGATCTTCTTGTGTCAGTTCAAAGCTGGGTTGGCACAGGACAACTAAAATTAAAACAATCGAAATATAACCACCTGTTGAATACGCTAGTTCCAAGTATCAATCAGTATTTTCAATCTCACTCTGTAAAAACCAATAGTACGACACCGGTCTTTTATATTTTAATCGGCTTAATTCTGTTGGTGCTTTCTGTTTTTTTCTATTCCTTTTAATAAAAAATTCCTAGAAGCGGCTTAGTAGTTACTAAGCGGTTCAACACTCAAGGAGAGTAATAGTGGATGTTGCTAATAGTAATTTCTTCAAAGTAGTGATTTTTATAATCTCGGTTTTGCTTTCTGGCTTGCTTTTAAAGTTAGCGGGGCTAGATGCAGCCCAAGCCAATATATTGTCACTGTCAACATTTTCAGTGCCCGTATTTATTATCTTTGGAATCTGCGTTAACTGGATGTACAACTCGGTTCGTTGGTTTAGCCTCCACTATTTTCAAAGGCCGACACATGAATAACCGTTTCACTGAATTTTATGATAGTGCCTCATTGTCTCAGTCGCTTACTGAAAGCGATAGCGCACAGTGAGTTAATGTAAGAGAACCATGATGAAACTAATACCCTACTCTAACTTAACGCCCAAAAACCTAGGCATACTACTATTGTTTGCGCGTTTGTTAGCCTATGCCGGCTACTTCTTGATAGGCATAGCGCTTTTAGCTTTCTTTTCTGAATTTTATGCTTATCTATTTCCAAGTGCACCGGTTGCAGGCCAAGGAGAAACTTATGAATCACATCCATATCAATTGGGAGTAATTGCTCTTTTTCTCGCTATAGTTGTGTTGGTCGTATCTGCTCTATTTGCTGCATTTGTTTCCTGGGAGGCTTCACTTTCCCACCCAAATGACCGCGATACATAAGCTGTGAGATGTCATTATATACAGCAAGATTCAATACAACTGACAACAGCAAGAAAGCTGACACTTTGTGCTAAGCTTAAGCTTGAAACTAGGCGAAGTTGAAAATATTTAATCGATAGAGTCTTAAAGGTGGTTAATTTAATGGGTAATCCGGACGAGATATTCCAACAGCTAAAAAAGATACTGACCCCATATGCCAGCGAAATGGATGTAGTTACAGATACACCCGATAATTATTATCTGAACACGCACCACGTAATGAAAAACAAGAAGTCCATGTATTTTGGCTCAGTAAAAATAAGTAAGAATTATATTAGCTTCCACCTCATGCCTGTTTACGTGTTTCCGGATTTGCTTGAAACTATTACCCCAGAGCTTAAAAAGCGAATGCAGGGTAAGTCATGCTTTAATTTTAAAACTGAAGATACCAAACTTTTTCAACAACTCAAGGCGCTAACTCAAGCAGGCTATGAGAAATATGAAGATACAGGTTACTTATAGTTTTATATCGTCGTATAACACATCGTTGAGAATTGCTTGTAAATAGCGAGCATAAATGTCGACGGGAATTGTTTTTTTAAAAGAACTGCTGTTAGACCTGCCAGCTGTAACAAAGTCCAAAGCCTGGCTTAGCTAAAATCTTACGAAAAAACTCAGTTTTCTCTACAATACACAAGGAAGAATTATGATAAAAAATGAAATACCAGCTAGGATTATCCTAACTTTCTTTACTATATTGCCAATTTATTTGGCAGTTGGCTATTTTCAATCAGACAAGCCATTTGTTGCTGTCTCTATGCTTCTTATCTCAGTACTGTTTTTAATTACTCAGGTGAACATCAATCGATTTTTGACATCGGAGAAGAAGCCAAAACCCAAATTAATGGCTTTGCAAATATTTATCTCTGTAATATCGTTAGCGCTACTGGCAGCAAAACTATTAGGTTACACCTGATGCCATCCAATATGTACGTAAGCTAATACTCAGTTTGTTTAAACAATTTTAAACGAACTATATATCTAGTCTTTTCACAGTTTTTAAAAGGATTTTCATGAAGTTTTACCCGCACTCGAAGATTAAGACGGATAACCTTCCTACCCTACTTTTCGCAGCAAGAGCCACGAGTGCTCT
Organism: Alteromonas sp. 07-89-2; assembly: GCF_013113925.1. NCBI lineage: Bacteria > Pseudomonadati > Pseudomonadota > Gammaproteobacteria > Alteromonadales > Alteromonadaceae > Alteromonas > Alteromonas sp. 07-89-2. The sequence continues at coordinate 5,884 of NZ_VTYM01000042.1, forward strand.
TGGCTATATCTTTTCACTAGTGACTATTTTACTTTGGATTTCTAGTATTTTCCTTGGGCAAAGAACTATGTATGGCGATCCAAATAGCCCAGTTCTTTCAGTGTCTTGGGATGGCGCGAGAGGTTTAGCGTGGCTTTTTAGTGCAGGTACAGTGTCTACCGCCCTGTTTTGTTTTATCGTCGGCGGATTGTGTGCAGCAGTTGTTTCTTTTGAATATAAATACACTAAGTCGTAAGCCCAAAAATACGAGTACATATTACGAGAAAAGTACCAACCACTTTGCCTGCTATTTTACTACTAGGGCTGCTGTCTGGTTGCACTGCACTTGATGTTGAGCCCTGGACTGCTGACGAGGTTCTTAGCGACGTGATTTCATCAACAATTACTGGAAATAGAGTGTCTAGTGGTAACCGATCAAAGTGCAATCAAATAAAAATGCAATGCCCAGCATTGGATTACAGTGAAAGGTATGTAAATGGTGAAATCAGATGTTCGTGTAGAAGTTAATTAAAATAGCGAACGGAATAGAGATTATAATGCAAAATTTGTTAACGCTTTCAAAGTACGTTAAGCAACGAAACGGTGTGCCTTTGGGAGCGAAGCGTTCAATGAGAAATATGCTGTACCGCTCCTTTGGCGCAAGATCTTTCGCTCAATTTTGGCGACATTGGAATCCGATATGGAGCTATTACTTATCTCGCAATGTGATGAGGCCACTTAATGCCTTTCTGCCAACCTCCTTGTCTGTTTTGATCACATTTTTGATTAGCGGGGCGCTTCATGACCTCGCCGTCTCAGTGGTTAAATGGAAAGCTATTGTCTTTTTTACACCTTGGTTTGGCATTATGGGCACAATTGTTATTGCGTTTAGTGCATTGGGTATTTCTTACGATAAATTCAGATGGATTATAAGAGCAACCTTCAACTTTCTAACCATCCTTTGCTCTCTAGGTATCGCTTATTTAGTAGAAAGCATGTATTTTTTGTAATCAAAAGCGCAAAGATACGTCCCTTCTCAGGCTTTAAAATTTAAGATTATGGGCTCGTAAAGTGGTGTAAACCTAAGTTTTAGAAAACATCGAAGGAATGACAATGCCTCTTAAGAAATGGACCTTACAATACTTAGTAGCTCTCCCCCTGTTATGCGCTATTTTTGCTAGCGTTCAGTACTTCAAGGGGCAATCTACCCTTTATTCGCTGGAATTCGGAGCCACTTGGGCTTTCATTTCCATCTTTATCTTTGCAGTCCGCCGTGCTTACAACTTTAAAAGGCGGATTCACTGCGATATATGCAACGATCTACCGTCTCACAACAAAATTAAGTAATCGAGCTTTTAGGCGGTGTTTCCTACTAAACCTTTTATCTTAAGTTAATCAAACGGGTATTAAATGAACACACAAACCGTGCTTTTTTGTTTCCTCTTTTTCTTACTTGTATCAATGCAATGCGAAGCCTCAACGCGGACACTAAAATTTGAAGAAGATGGCTTAGCGGCCACCTACTACCCATCGGGTTCTAATGAGAGAAAAATGGGCGTTTTAGTGCTTGGAGGATCCGAGGGAGGCGTGCCAGAAAAGCTCGCTAGTCCAATCGTTGAAGCGGGATTCCCTACCCTAGCTTTAGCTTATTTTAAGGAAGAAGGCTTACCACCAGAGTTAGAGAGAATACCTCTTGAATATGTAATTCAGGCTATGTCGTGGTTAAAATCACAACCCGACACCATGCCGGACAACATCGTTGTAGTTGGCTGGTCGAAAGGCGCTGAACTGTCACTTCTTCTAGCGTCAAAAGAACCAAGTATTTCAAATGTGGTTGCTATTGCGCCTAGCTCTGTTGTTTGGGCAGGTATTTTGAAAGATTGGAGTAAAGTGCCTGGTTCCAGCTGGACTTACGACGGGCAAGACTTAGCGTTTGTTCCTTTCAACCCGTCGGGTGAAGTTAATGGTTTGCTAGATCTCTATACGCAATCTTTAGAAAATCGAGCAGACAACGGTAAAGCTAATATTCCTGTACAGAAAATCAGCGCCGATGTTGTGTTAATGACTGGCGAAAACGATGAAATTTGGCCCTCGCCTACTATGGCTGAAACAGTTTGTGAAAAAATGAATGCGCGCACTAAACATAAGTGTAAGCACATAAACTATCGAGGGGCAGACCACTTGCTTAACTACGAGTTCTTAAAAGAGGGTAGCGATATGAACCAAACGTTTATTAAGATGCTTACTAATCACAATAACCACTAGTCAGTGTCTTTAATAAATAGAATCATATGACCATTGATGAATTCAATCACTATTGCAAAGCACTCCCCCACACTACTTATGTCGTTCAGTGGGGAAATTCAGAAGTATGGAAAGTAGGTGGTAAAGTCTTTGCTATAGGGAGCATTGGCAAGGAAGGGCACCCTGCTTTTACCTTTAAAACGTCTGAGCAAAACTATTATTTTCTGGAAGAGAAGCCTGGCTATCGGCCTGCTCCCTATCTTGCTAGTCGTGGAATGAAGTGGATACAGCAGTACAATTGCGACAGTAACGAAGATGAGGAATTAGAATATTATTTAAGCGCGTCGTTTAAGCTAGTATCGTTAGGGCTAACCAAGAAAATGCAAAAAGAGCTTGGTTTAAATCAACCTCAATAGAAGGTGCTTACACTATGTTGAAAGCAAAAATCTTTACGCGAAACATCCGCCCTTACGTTGAAGATGAGTTGGCATTAGCCCGCAATGAGCAAAATTACGGAAATAAGGCTGAAGCCTTCGCTCATTTAGAAAATGCCCACGTTCTTGGTCAAGCCTCTACAAGACTACACGTTAAAGTACACGTTCAAATGCTTTTATGGGCAGTGAAACAAGGCAATATTGGTGAGTTTTTTGGTCAACTTTTCAGAATTGCGGGCGCTGCCACAAAAACTGTTTTTGGGCTAGTACCTCATGGAAATACAGGTGGCGCTAACGTTAGCCCATTTAAGGCAATGCCAATTAAACCAAACTTAAATACGATCATAAAAAAAGCGCGTTCTAATGAAAATTAAAATTAACGTTGTCGACGCATTTACCAATGTAAGGTTTAAGGGCAATCCTGCTGCAGTAGTTATAACGGGAAAATGGCTTAGCGATGAAAAAATGCAAGAAATCGCTGCAGAAAATAACCTTTCTGAAACTGCTTTTTTAGTTGAAGATGATAACGGTATATTCGCTATCCGCTGGTTTTCCCCCATGACGGAAATCGACTTCTGTGGCCACGCAACGCTGGCATCCGCGTTCGTAATCTTTAGCGAAAATTACCAATTACCGCACATTTCTCTATTCGCCAAGTCGGTTGGTACGATGAAAGTCGTTAAGAAAGACGACGGATTCATTCAAATGGATTTCCCTAATAGAATGCCCCACCCAGTCAACGATGTGCCTGAAGCGTTACTACAAGGGCTTTCTATCAAGCCCAAAAGCATTTTAAAAAATAACCAAGCTTATTTTGCTGTTTATTCTGACGAAGACGACGTTTTAAGCGTAATTCAAGACAGCGAACAACTAAAAACACTAGCGCCTTATGATGTGGTAGTGACAGCGCCTGGTACGCAATTTGACTTCGTATCCCGTTACTTCTGGCCTGCGAACGGCGGTGATGAAGACCCAGTTACCGGTTCAATCCACACTGGGCTAGCGCCTTATTGGGGAAAAGTATTTGGACGAACAAAACTTGTGGCTTATCAGGCATCCAAACGAGGCGGCACATTAAAATGTGAGGTGGCAGGCGACCGCGTGCTTATTTCTGGCCAAGCGGTGTCTTACCTTGAAGGTTACATTAATATTTGATGGTTGATTGCTTTACACGAACTAATCGATAAAAGAGAACTCTTCTCTCGAGTGTTTCTGCCCGCCTCAAACACAAAAAAGCGGAAGATATCTAATCTTCCGCTTTCACTCGCAAACAGCGCATTGCTGCATCTAGTTTTAACTAGGCAAACGCCAAATTAGCGCCCTACTGCAATGCCTTCTCTGCGAGGGTCTGCGCCGCCAATTAATTTACCTGATTTAAACTGAATGCCATGAAGACCGCTGTTTAAATCCACTACTTTGACGTTATGGCCGAGTGCCTTTAACGGCTCTTCAAGCTCAGCTATTGGTGTGCCCTTCTCTAACGCAGTGTAGTCGTTTCGATTAGTGATTTTAGGAAGATTGATGGCCTGCTGAATATCCAAGCCAAAGTCTAAAACTCCAATTAGGGTTTGAGCGACGTAGCTTACAATTCTAGAGCCGCCCGGCGAGCCTACAACAACCTCTAAGTTCCCTTCTTTGTCGAACACCATTGTTGGGCTCATAGCACTTCTAGGGCGTTTACCAGGCTCTACGCGATTTGGTACTGGAAAACGGTTTTTGGTTGGCGAAAATGAAAAGTCGGTAAGCTGATTATTAAGCAGGAAGCCTTCTACCATAATCCCAGAACCAAACATAAATTCAATGCTGGTAGTCATTGATACTGCATTGCCCTCTTTGTCTACTATAGAAACGTGAGAGGTGTTAGGCAGCTCCATTGACGTACCAAGTGCTACATTCGCATCGGCGTAAGGATTACCCGCGCGTTTGCGGCGCCACTCTTTATCAACAGCAATACTCTCGGCACGGCGCTGAAGATAAGCGGTATTAATCATGGCCGCAAACGGCAAGTTAGTAAAATCGCTATCCGCTATAAACTTCTCACGATCGGCATATGAAAGCGCACTCGCTTGTGTATACAGGTTGGCAAACTCTACTGAATCCGGTGCGTATTGACTAAGGTTAAAACCTTCTAACATTTTTAGAATTTGATAAACGTTTACGCCTCCTGAGCTAGGTGGTGCCATACCGCAAATGCGCTTCTCGTGATATAGCCCACATACGGGTTCACGTTTTACTGGTTCATAGCTTGCTAAATCTTCCAACGACATTTGGCCAGGGTTAATCTCCGCATTATTAACCGCTTCCACTATTTTTTCGGCAACGTCGCCTTTCAGTAAATAATCGCTGCCTTTTTCAGCAATACCTCTTAAGGTTTTAGCCAGCTTCTTATTTTTCTTTACTGTGCCTTCTTTCAACGGCAGGCCTGCCGGGAAGAAGTAAGTAGAGCTTGCAGGAAAAGTTTTCAGGCCAGGGTGATAGTCTAATGCAACAAGTTTGGCTAAACGCGGCGATACTTTAAAGCCGTCTTCAGCTGTTTTGATTGTATCGTCGAACAGCGTATTCCAAGGCAGCTTGCCGAACTCGCCCTGAGCCATTTCTAGTGCTTTTACTGCTCCAGGCACGCCAACTGACTTACCGCCTACTACGGCATCTAACCAGCGCATTGGCTTATTACCTTCAATAAACCAATGAGAATTGACAGCTTTCGGTGCTGTTTCACGGCCGTCAAAGGTGTGAAGTACTTTGTTCTTATTATCCCAATAAAGGATAAACGCACCACCACCAATACCTGACGATTGTGGTTCAACCAGCGAAAGCATCGATTGTACAGCCACCGCTGCGTCAATGGCGCTTCCGCCCTTTTCTAAAATATTCTTTCCCGCCCAAGACGCATAGGGATTTGCCGCTACAACCATATAATCTTCGGCTTCAAATGCCTTTTTCTCTATGTAGCCTGTTGCCGCTTCTGGTTCTCCGACTTCACGTGTTTGTTTCGCGTTCGCACCAAAAATAAAACAGCTAGATAATGCAAGAGTTACCACTGAAGCTCTGAAAAAAGCACTGCGTCTCAAAATAATACTTCCTCTTATTTAAATTTTTCGGGGTTTATTGGGCGTTTTTTAAGAAACGCATCAAACGCTTCTTGAGCTGCGGTTGTGCCCAACGCTTCTAAAAATATATCAAACTCTTCGTTCATTTGTTGGTTTGTTCGCTCTCCGTCACCTTTTAATAGCGCTTTTGTTTGTTTAAGCGAAAATGAAGGCTTGGCGACGAGTTTCTCTACCGTAGTTTGAACCGTTTGATCTATTTCGTGAGCGTCGACAATTTTTGTCAGAATACCAAATTGATAGGCATCAGCAGAGGTAAAGGGTTCGCCCAGCATTAGCCACTCTGCCGCCTTTATATGACCCGCAACCTTAGGCAAAAGATAACTTGATGCATATTCAGGAACAAGCCCTAAGTTGATGAATGGTAGAACAAATCGGGTATCTGGAGTGGCGTAAACAAAATCGCAATGAAGTAAAAGCGTTGTGCCTATGCCCACTGCTAATCCGTGAACTTGTGCAATAACCGGTAAATTACATGCAGCCAAAGCTCGCATAAAGGCAGCTGTTTCTGGCACCTGAGCGTGATCTTGTTGCTGTACGAAGTCTCCAATGTCATTTCCTGCAGTAAAACAATCGCCCGCGCCTTTAATAACCACCACTTTGGTTGAGCCATCGTTCTTAACACCTAATATGGCATTCGCCATTTCTTGATACATGTCGCGTGTTAACGCATTTTTCTTATCGGTTCGGTTAAGTGTAATGGTTAAGCATTGCTGATTTGTTTCGGTAATAATGTAAGACATAATTACTCCTTTACTGTCGTCTTTTTGTTTTGGGCGTACTTCAGTTTTCACCCTGTAGGCAATTTCTGTATCATAGCCAGCAAATTCTAATTTCAAAAATAACTAACACTGATGATGTCACTGCCGTTTTCGCTTAAGTATAGCGCTGGTCCTTTATTTATTGCGCTATGCTCCGTTGTCGCGTTTTTCTTTGAGCCTATGTCTGGCAATTATTTGGCTTACGACAGGTACGCCATTCAAGGTCTAGAAACTTGGCGAATAGTCAGCGGAAATATTGTTCATACCAATGGCTACCACCTACTTTTAAATTTAGCAGGTCTGGCGCTATTGTGGGCCCTACACGGTGAACATTATCGCATTGGTTTGTATTTAAAAGTTTTTGTATGGTGCTGCTTAGGAACCAGTGTCGGGCTTTATTTCTTCTCTCCAGATCTAATATGGTACGCGGGTTTGTCTGGCGCATTACACGGTATTTTCGCATGGGGCGCCTGTGTTGATATAAAAGAGAAGATGAAGTCGGGTTGGTTACTACTTATTGGGTTAGCGATTAAAGTGGGATACGAGCAAATAGACGGTAGTAGTGAACAAGTTGCAAACCTGATTGACGCAAAGGTTGCCGTAGACGCGCATTTATTCGGTGCGCTTACGGGTATCGCAATCTTTTTACTTATGTTTATTACGGCGAAAAGAAAATAGAAACTCGAGCGATATAGCGTCACTCTTTTTGCGCATTTTAATTCGTTAAAACAGATAAAATGTGCTGAAGCAAAAAATGAAGATTAAAAAAAGGCCCGAATTCATTGAATTTGGGCCTTTTTCTGTATGCCTATTACTTTGTGAACAACCCAGCGCCTCTTAGATGCTGGGCGATTCAAGTAAAGGCTTTGCTTATAAGTTTTCTTCGAATAGCTTGTAAATACGGCGGTATTCATCAAGCCAAGAGCTTGGCTGCACAAAGCCATGTGGCTCTACCGGATAAATGGCTGTTTCAAAATCTTCTTTCTCAAGCTCGATAAGACGCTGTACTAATCGCACGGTGTCGTGGAAAAACACATTGTCATCAACCATTGGCGCATTGATAAGCAAAGGCTTTTCTAGTCCATCGGCAAAATAAATCGGCGAGCTACGCTCAAACGCGATGGGATCGATATCAGGCGTATTCAAAATATTAGCCGTATATGGCGTGTTGTAATGGGCCCAATCGGTTACCGGACGAAGTGCTGCACCTGCCGCAAACAGATCTGGCGCGGTAAACATAGACATAAAGGTTAAGAAGCCGCCGTATGAGCCTCCGTATGTGCCAATACGCTCACGATCTACATTTGCATTTTCAACAAGCCAGTTAACACCATCACGCAAATCTTGCACTTCAGGCGTACCCATTTGACGATAAATAGCGGTTCGCCAATCACGTCCGTAGCCAGCACTAGCGCGATAGTCCATATCTAGTACGACATAGCCTTGCTGCACGAGCATGCTATGGAACATGTATTCTCGGAAGTAACCAGACCACCCCATGTGGGCGTTTTGCAAGTAGCCTGCACCGTGATTAAACACTACCGCTTTATTTGGTGCCGTCTTGTCGTAATTCTCCGGTAAATATACTCGTGCGTAAATAGGTGCATCGGTATGCGACGATTCAATAGCAACGATGTTAGGCACCGCCCATGGAAGTGCATTAAAATCTGCACTGGTGCTTTGCGTGATTTGCTTTGCCGCTGTTGTTTCGTTTGCTGGCTTAACGTAAAGCTCTTGTGGCTGATTCACCTTGCTATGGCTTAGCAGCAAATTTTTACCATCAGGGCTAAGTGAATAGTCTGTCATACCATTCAAATCAGTCATGGTATCGATGGTATTATCACTTAAATCTGCACGATAAACTTCGTAAAGCCCCGGGTGCTCCATGTTAGCTTTAAAGTAGATATAATTGTCATCACTAGAAAGCGTTAAATCGTCAACAATAAAACGGCCGCTGGTTAGCGCGACAGGTTTCTCGCCAGGCTTTTGAACGTATAAGTGAGAGTAACCAGTATGCTCAGACTGATAGTAAAGTGTTTCGCTGTCATTTAGCCAATCAAATGCGTTGAAACGGTAGTTTACCCACGCATCGTCATGAAGCCTATGTTGGTTTTCTAGCGTTTTATTCGCTAAGTCGACCGTTGCAATCCAGCGGTCTTTGTTGTCCCACGCTTCTAGCATAACGGCAACAGCGTTACCGTTTTTGTGCCAGCGAATCGAAGGCTTAGTCCAATACCAGCTTTGCAGTAAGGTAATGTCGCGCGGCAAACGATTAACTTCATAGGTCTCGCCATTGGCTTTCGCGTTTTCTTCTTTTACGTCTGCGAGTACGTCGTCATTGTACCCAGGCAAATTAAAGTATTTAAGTTCACTCTTCTCGCCTGTTTTCAAATTAAGCAGCCACAGTTCATGGTTTACCGATTCTGCATCTGCAACACGTTGGCGTACGGGTTTCGCGGCAATACGGCTGTCTTCTTGAATATAATGCGGCATGATGTCGCTGTCATCACGAGTCGGCTTACTTTCCGTGGTGGCGACTACCGCGAAGTTACCCGCAGGTGATACGCTAATACCCGCTAGTCGATGCGACTTATCAAAGTAAAACGGCGTAGGTGCTACACTGCTGTTTTCTTTGGCCAACGCTTTTTGAGCGTCGTCTTTTTCTTGTCTGTTTTTGCGCTGTAGTTTGATGTATTCCACCAGCGACTGTTGCTGCTCGGCAATATAATCTTTAGGCGGCTCAACCGCTTTGGGTTCGTCGCTAAACTCCCAGCTCAATAATTCTTCGCGGGTGCCGTTAGATAGGTCTATAGCAATAAATTTGTTACCGCTTAACGCCATTAAGCGGCCATCAGTCATAAATGAAAGCGTTGACAGCGCATTCCCGCCACGCGCGATACGCACGGTTTCGCCGTTGGTAAATTGCACATAAACACTGTCTTCAAATGAATAAGCAATTACACCATCATTTCTTACTACACGTTCGTCAAAACGATACTTGTGTAAATCTGATAATGGCGCTTTTACGGCATTGGCAGGGTTTGTGAGTTCAGCAACATAAACATCTGTTAACGCGCTATTCTGTCTTTCTTTTTCAAAAACAATTTTATCGCCATTGACCGACCACCCCATACCTTCGGGTAGCGCGCCCATCCATTGAGGGTGTGACATTATTTGCTTTAAAGTAATTTCACCATTTTTTGCGCTGTTCTGAGGCGCGACATCGGGTGTAACGGTTTGCTGGACAGTGGCAGCAGGAAGCGATGTAGACGCTGCTTGGCTAGATGGTTCGTTAGTAGTGCTTGCACATCCGCCCAACGCAAAAGTAACGCTAGCCGCGATGAGTAAAGAAGAGTATTTTTTCATTATTTTAAGTCGTTGTTATGTAAAAAACGTTAACATTATACGCAGAGCAGTTACTAATGCGCTAACGTTCATCGATTGAGATAGTGAACCAAACGTAAACCATCTGCGTTTATGGTTGTGAAACTGGTCTGTCGGCCTGAACAAAATAACAAAAATTCACTGATGAGGTAAAACACTATGAAAGCGAAAGATTTTGTACCTGCGTTGCTTGCGCTCAGCTTTTTCACGACTCCTTGCTTTGCGAGCGAGTGCCCCAGCGTACTAAAGTTCATGAAGCGTAAGCTCAACTCACAAGAAACGGTGAATTTGTGTAACGAATATGCCGGAAAGACCCTTTTAGTGGTTAACACAGCCAGCTATTGCGGCTACACGCCACAATTTGAAGGTTTAGAAGCGCTATACAGCGACTATAAAGATAAGGACTTTGTCGTACTTGGTTTCCCTTCTCATGACTTCAACCAAGAAGACAGCGATGAAGGCAAAACGGCAGAACTGTGTGAATTGACTTATGGCGTAAAGTTTCCGATGTTTGAACCGATATCGGTAAAAGGTGAAGACGCCGACCCTATGTATAGAATGCTAAAAACCGCCACCGGCAAAGCGCCATCATGGAACTTTAATAAGTACCTTATTGACAGCTCCGGTAAGCAAATAACCCACTACCCTAGTTCAACAAAGCCCACTGATCCGGCTTTTATCGCTGACATAGAGGCACTCCTCAAAAGCGAATAGCACCGCGAATATCAACGCTGCCTATAGGTCACACCAAACAAGAAACTAAAAGCCGCGCATAAAAAAGCCCCGCGTAACACGCGGGGCAATCAAGCACACTCAACTTGGAACACACTTTTAGCTGAAAACATACTTCCTACGTTTTAGCTAACTGCATTAATTTAGTGTGTTTAGTTGTTGGTTAGTTCAATAATTTTTTCGCTTGCTTCAGAAAAAGCCTTGTTTGCTTGCTCTTCGCCCATGTTAAGCCCTTCAGCGTAAACGAATTTTACGTCACTGATACCAACAAAATTTAAAAAGTGTTTTAAATACGGCGTTTGCGTATCAAAGTCTGAACCTGCATACACACCACCACGCGCGGCAAAAACAGTCGCTGATTTATTTTCTAGCAATCCGACAGGACCTGTCTCGGTATACTTAAATGTTATACCGGCTCTTGCAATACGGTCGAAGTAAGCTTTTAAGCTCGATGGGATGCCAAAGTTGTACATTGGCACGGCTAGCACAATTTCGTCAGCCGCTTTTACTGCTTCAACAATGTCATCAGAGACTTTTGCCAATGCCTGTTGTGATTCATTTCGCTCAGACGCCTCAGTCATCCACGCCTGCATTTCTTCACCTGTTAAATGAGGCAGTGCCAGAGAGGCAACATCCACGCGGTTAATGTGCACAGAACCGTCATTCTCAATTTTTGAAAGGTACTCGTTTGCAAGCTTTGAGGAATTACCTTGGTTGCCATTTAGGCTGGAAAATATAGCCAGTACTTTTTTCATGCCGAACTCCAATATTCGTTGTTTCGATAATATATGGCTATATTACGGCAATCGTGTTGGATGAAAATATCAAAAACATGAAGGCTTCGTTCTATTTTGTAGAACAAACTGCCAGGGAAAAGAATAAATGTGAAATTATTGAAAACATTACATTACGTTAATGTTGCAAGGAGGTTGATCTTCTCTTATTTGCTCAGCGTAATCGAGTTTGCCACAACACAATTAAGAGGATACAAAATATGAGAAGGACCAAAGCGCTCCTTGCATGTTCAATATTACCACTGTTTTTAATTGGCTGCTCGGATGACGACGACGATGTCGTACAAGAGCCCACACCCGCCCCAGAATACGCAAACGTTCGAGTTGTTCACGCAGCATCAGACGCACCAATGGTAAATATCACTGCTAATGACGCCATACTCAACGATCTTGAAAACGTTGATTACCAAGTTGCTTCATCTCGCTTCGAAGTCGAGACAGGCATGTACGATATTGGTGTTACAGGTATTCTTCCAGGTGAAAACGCTGAAGTGCTGCAAGCTGACGTTACTTTAGAAGCTGACATGAACTACGATATTTTTGCCGTAGGTAATGTTGGCGATGAGTCGTTATCGCTTTTAACAGTGACCAGTATGGAAACCGCAGTTGACGCTGGTAATGCTCAAGTACAGATTGTACATGCAGCATCAATGGCACCTATGGTTGATATTTATGTTACGGCACCAGATACAGATATCACTGCCGAGCAGCCGCTTGTTACTGCTGAATTTACTGACGCGACAGATTTGATTCAAGTACCCGCGGGCGATTATCAAATTCGTATTACACCGGCCGGTGAGACAACGGTTGTATACGACTCTGGTACGGTAAACCTTGCAGACGGTGCCGATTTGCTTATCGCTGCTACTAATAACGTAGGTACAGGCGATTCACCAGTAACATTACTGGCCGCGGACGGTGATGGAAGCTTCAAGATATGGGATGCAGAAGCAGGTGCTGCTATCCGCGTTGTGCACGGTATCAGCGACGCACCAGCGGTTGATGTTGTAGCAAATAACGAAATAGTATTGGTGGACGGAATACAGTTCCCGCGCACCACAGACTATTTGTCTGTTGCAGCCGGTGACTATCTTATTGACGTTGTAGCCGATAGCGACAACAGTGTTGTGGCAATTGATGATGCTGAGTTGACGCTAGAAGTAGGCATGTCTTATACCGCTATCGCAAACAACGTTTTGGCAGCACCAGAACTTGATGTGCTTGTTGATATGCCCCGCTCCGTAGCGACAGAAGCGAAAGTGCGTATTGTACATGCTTCACCTTCAGCGGGTAACGTCGATATTTACGTAACCGCAGATGGCGAAATTGATGCGGTCGACCCGGCATTTGCCGATATTGCCTATGAGACTGGAGAGCTTGTTGAAACAGGTTACGTAAGTCTTGCAGAAGGTGACTACGTAGTTACGGTTACACCAACAGGCACCAAAACAGTAGCGATCGAAACCGGCGTTTTAACGCTTGAGAATGGTGAGATTTACACTGCTATCGCACTAGATGGCGCGATGGAAGGTGATTTACCTCAATTAGCGTTGCTTGATGGCCTAGCACCACCTCCACCAGCTTTTAATGCTGACATGACTTACAATGTAAGCTTAAGTGGTTCACAAGAAGTGCCTGCCGTTACTACTATGTCTATGGCAACTGCAGTGGTCGAAATTGACGAAGACTTACCTGCGTTTAGCGTAAGTGTTGACGTGTCAGGTTTAACGGATGTTACTGGTGTACACGTACACGATGGCGGCATTGGTATGAATGGTCCGGTTGCTTTCCCACTGACTGATGCTGGTAATGGTACTTATGTTCTCGCTGAAACTAATATTTCACCTAGCAACTTAGACGCGCTGACTAGCGGTGAGTGGTATTTAAATGTTCACACTACCGCTAACCCTAATGGCGAAGTGCGTGGTCAGATTGTTCCCGACACAACTGCGGTAGTAACATTCTCACTAAGCGGCAGCCAAGAGGTACCAGCAGTTGACACTATGGCAATGGGGTCTGGCTATGCGCTATTCGACACCACAAACAACAACGTTTCTCTTGTGGCGGTAACCACTATTGAAAATGCGACTATGGCGCACATTCATACTGGGTTTGCTGGTGAAAATGGTGACGTACTTGTAGGACTTGTGGAAAGTGAAAGCACCGCTGGCGTTTGGATGACAGACGGAAGCATAGCACTAGATGAAGCCACAGCTACGCAACTACTGGCAGGTGGTCATTATGTGAATGTGCATACAGCAGCTAATACTGGTGGTGAAATTCGCGGCCAAATCACACCTGATAATATTGAAGTGTACGGCATCATTGCCAACGGCCTACAAGAAGTGCCTGCAGTAACTACAACAGCAAGCGGCGCTGGTGCATTTACTTTGAATACATCTACAGGTGCACTGTCAGGCAGCGTAACCATTACCGGTATGACAGCAAACATGGCTCACATTCACGAGGGTGAAATGGGCGTAAATGGTGATGTTCTAATTGGACTTACTGCCGGAACCAGCGGTATGTGGTCTGTGCCAGCTAATACTACGTTAACCGCTGAGCAAATGGGTGTTATGGCAAACGGAGGTCTTTACACTAACTTCCACTCAGATGCATTCCCAAGCGGTGAAATTCGTGGACAAATTACGCTAGGTTTTGACTAGTCAAAAATAGCTAAACCCATTGTGTTTCAATTATATTGAGACCCAATGAACCTAAAATAAAAAAAGGGGCAAACGCCCCTTCAGACTGTTGAAAAAGCCCTAGACGAAAGTCTGGGGCTTTGATCTAATAGGCATAGTGAAATTCGGAGTGTTCACCATGCTAACCCCAAAGTCCCCACAACAA
>NZ_VTYM01000043.1:0-16815 GCF_013113925.1 Alteromonas sp. 07-89-2
TAAAAAACAAACAAAAATAAATTTGGTGTTTTTTTTATAATTTATATTATTGTTATTAAAGGATTTATTGGTAATTTGTAGCTATTTTGTTACAACTTTCTTTAATATATCAAAAAAAAAATTGAACTTTTCAGGACCGTTTATCTGATCCTTGTTGACCCTGAATTGAGCTTGTGTTTATTATCATTATGAGGTCCAAACCTTACTAATAATAAATCGTTATAAAGACGATGCTGAAATGCTAAAACGTATTTTCAAGTCCAGGGAGACAATACATGTTTACAAATTCTAAGCTGGCTAAATCAGTCAAGCTAGCGTGCGCGTTTAGTGCTGCGTCCGCTTTTTCATTTTCAGGTGCTGTTCAAGCACAAGAAGAGCAAGAAGCTGTTGCTGTTGAAAAGATTGAAGTAACGGGTTCACGTATCAAGCGTACTGACCTAGAGGGCGCTGCTCCAGTTGTTTCTATTACTGCAGCTGACATCAAGCTAGAAGGTGACTTCACGGTTGCTGACGCATTGCGTTCAAGCTCACTAAACTCTTTCGGTTCGTTCTCAGAGCGTTCAGGTAGTTCTGCACAGTCTCAAGCTACTATCAACCTTCGTGGTGCTGGTTCTCGTCGTACTCTAGTACTTCTTAACGGCCGTCGCTTCCCAGGTTCACCTACACTAGGTGGTGCTTCTGCAAACCTTAACGCCATCCCGATGGCTGCGGTTGAGCGTATTGATATCATGACTGAAGGTGCATCTTCTATCTATGGTTCTGACGCAATGGCTGGTGTTGTAAACATCATTCTTAAAGACAACTTTGAAGGTCTAACTTTCAACGTTGGTGCTGGTATGCGTGACCAGGATGAAGGTACTACTTCATCTGAATTCTCTGTTGTTGGTGGTATCTCTAACGACAAAGGTAACGTAACGTTCTCATTCGATCACCAGCGTCGTGAAGGTATTTCTGATGCAGACCGTGATTACACCAAAGCAAAAATCGGTGACTTCGACGGCGACGGCGATATCCAAGCTTACACTGCAGATACTGTAGGTTGGTCTTACTTCGGTGCTACTGTATTGTCTCCTGACTTTGCAGAAGCTCAGCCTTCACTTCTTTGTGACAGCCTAATCTCTGAGTACGGTGAAGATACATTCCGTCGCGTTGACGCAGACGAAGATTGGGGCGAAGGTTCTGAGTACTGTATGTATGCGTTTGCTAACGTGTCTTACAACACTGCATCAATTGACCGTAACACACTATATGTAAGTGCTGATTACGAAGTAATGGAAGATGTTGAGTGGTTTGGTCAAGCAATGGTTGTTCAAAACTCATCATTTGGTCGTTACGCTCCACCTGCTGCTGCATGGGAAAATATGTCAGCTGACAACCCACACAACCCTTACGGTGTTGATGGCGCGTACGGTTTATTCCGTTGGGTTGGTATCGGTACTCGTGACGGTAACGTAGACGACTACAACCAGGATTATACAACTGGTCTTCGTGGTATGCTTGATTGGAACAATGCTGAGTGGGAAGTTTACTACCACTTCAACATGGCTGATAACAAGTCAGTTGGTCAGTATTACCTATCTTACTCTGGTCTTGCTTACAATGAGCAAAATGGCATTGACCTAGGTTCAGACGAAGGCGTTGCAAACATGAAAGCAACAACCCTTCAAGAATCTAGCTCGCGCTTCCACCAGTACTATGCAGGTATCGGTTTCGACATGTTCGAACTACCTGGTGGTATGGTTGCACACTACTTCGGTGCTGAGTTCTTTGAACAAACTTATGCTGACATCTATGACGGTCAGTCTGAAGCTGGTCTAATCGGTGGTTCTGCTGGTAACTCATCTATGGGTGACCGTGACGTAACAGCATTCTTCTTCGAATCTGTACTTCCAGTATCTGACACTGTAGAGCTAAACATCAAAGCACGTTACGATGATTACTCTGATTTTGGTAGCAAATTATCTCCAGCAGTATCTGCTCGTTGGGAAGTTGCAGATGGCCTAGTACTTCGTGGTTCTTACTCTGAGTCTTTCCGTGCGCCAGGTCTTGACCTTCTAAACGCTGCACGTACTTTCTCTGCAGAAGACGCAATTGACTACAACAATGGTTCAACTGTTGAACGTCAGTATGACACGTACTACACAGCTAACGCTGAACTAGACGCAGAAACATCTGACTACATCAACCTTGGTGTTGCTTACGATGTAAACGACAACCTAAGTGTTAAACTTGATTACTTCAACCTATCGATTGATAACGTAATCCAAGCAAAAACGCTTCAAAACCTACTTTCTGACGAGGCTGCAGGTCTAATCACTGCGGTTTCAGTAGATACTGATACTTCAGACGAGACTTTCTACCTTAAGCGTGCGGCGTCTGGTGTTCTAGTTGAAGCTGGTACGTCTTACTTCAACGGTGCAGGTTTTGAAATTGAAGGTATCGACTTTACTCTTAATGCGAACCTAGAAACTGAATTCGGTAACTTCCGCTTCCAGAACGTTAACTCTTTCGTACTTTCTTACGACCAAGAAGTTGGCGGCATCGTTCAGGATATCGCTGGTTGGTCTGGTAGCCCAGAGTTTAAGTCAGTTGCTACTGCGGTTTGGAGCTTCGAAGAGCATACTCTTGCTTGGAACATGACTTACACAGACAGCACGTCTGAGTTTGAAACAGCTCCTAAAGATGCAGATGGCAACACTATTGTTGGTCCATACGACATCGCTGGTAAGCTTGATAGCTGGTTAATCCACAACGTAACTTACACGTTTGATATGGCTGACTACGGTTCAATCACTCTTGCGGTTAACAACGTAACAGATGAAGATCCAGTATTCTCATCTAGCGGTACGTGGGACAACCAAGACCTATATAACAACTTTGGTCGTGACTACCGTCTTAACTACCAAATTAGCTTCTAATTATAGAATCTAGATAAAAAAGGCCGAGTAATCGGCCTTTTTTTATATGTGGATAAATAAATTTACCTTTTAAAGCGCACAGCACCAATAAAGAGAACTTTTCATGAATAGTTATTGGAGTGAATACTGGCAGCAGGGCCACGTTAACTCTTTTGCCGACTCAACAAGTCGTAATTATGAAGGCGAGCTTGCAGAACAATGGTTGGCGTTTTTTAACGAGACAAACGTTCAGGGTGGAAAAGTTGTTGATCTAGCGACAGGAAACGGTGCTCTCATTGACCTTGCAGTAAATGCTGGCAATTTCTGCGAACCTGAATACATTGGTGTTGACTACGCGACCTTAAAAATAGGCGATAGTCTTAAACAGCCAAAGATCAATTTTTTGCAAGAACAGAATATTGAGTCTCTGCCGTTTAACGATAATGAAATTACCGCTGTCGTTTCTCAATTCGGTATCGAATACAGTAACTTGGACCTAACATTAAGTGAAGTAAGTCGGGTTTTACGACCAGGCGGAAAATTAAGAGTTGTGGTTCACCGAAAGGAGAGCGCAATTGTTGCACCGAATTTTCAAATTCTAAAAGTGATCCGTGCATTACAGGAAGAGAAGAGTCCGCTAGATGCCCTCAAGCGACTCGTGAGCGCTTTAAGCAACGCTAAAAAGACCGCTCAGGATAGAGAGAGTATTCGAATAGAGCTGAATGAAAAAGTCGGAAATCTTGTCAGCGAATATCAACAAGCCTTGTACGATACTAATTTCCCCAAACTCTTGAAGACGGTTATGAATCCAAATGTGTCGTTTGAACGGAAAAAGGCTATCTTCGAAGAATACGATAAAGAATTAGAGTCTCACGGTGTTAGATTATCTGATTTAACCAACGCAGCGAGAGATGCTAGTGAAGTTACGTTACTCAAAAGTAAATTAGAGTGTAATGATTTTGTTGATATCACCCTTTCAGACGTGACAGATAAACGAGGCTTAATCGGCACAATAATTCAGGCTGAAAAAAAGAAGTAATCCGACGTGTTTGTAGTCGCTAACTGTGAATTTTTATGCATGACGTATTTCACAAGTTAAATTGTTAACATTCCAATTGCATAAAAGGTGATTAATTGTGCGCTGAGTGTACAATTAAGCTCCACTTCTCAAGTGCAAGTGCTTTGCTAACTTGACTCTACCGAGTAATCCATGTGAATATACCACGTTCGTAGTAGTGCATTTTCATATCATTACTACATTCCTGAAACAAAATTGTGAAAGTTTTATACGCCCCTTGCCCGAATATTTTCCTATCGGCGAGGATTCAAATAAGAAATTTGGTTGGGAACTATGTCCAAAATGAGCAAGAGAACTCTTATTGCTTCTACTGTTATGGGTGCATTCGCACTAACAGGTAGCGCAGTCTCTGCAGATACGCTTGAAGATCTTCATAAAGAAGAAGCGAAAATCCACGCGGCTGCAGCGAAATCTCAAGAAAAAATCAATACGTTGTTTGAACAATCTCAAGAACTACTTGTTGAGTATCGTCAAACAGTAGATGAGACAGAAAACCTTAAAATCTACAACGATTACATCGCTAGCCTAGTTGCAGATCAGCAACGCGGTATCGATTCGTTGCAACGTCAGATCGACAGCATCGAACAAACTAAGCAGGGCATCGTTCCTCTTATGTTCCGCATGATCGACAGCCTAGAACAGTTCATCAAGCTAGACCGTCCAATTCACTTAGACGAGCGTCTTCAGCGTGTTGAGCGTCTTCGCGACCTTATGGCTAACTCTAACGTAACTGTTTCTGAGCAGTTCCGTC
Source organism: Alteromonas sp. 07-89-2 (assembly GCF_013113925.1). NCBI lineage: Bacteria > Pseudomonadati > Pseudomonadota > Gammaproteobacteria > Alteromonadales > Alteromonadaceae > Alteromonas > Alteromonas sp. 07-89-2. The sequence goes on from NZ_VTYM01000043.1 coordinate 4,727, forward strand.
AGGTACTAGAAGCATACCTAGTAGAAGTTGAATACGGTACTAAGATCAACTCTTACCAAGGTACTATCGACGACGCGGGTACTGAAGTTACTGTTGACTTCTTTAACCTTGGTCGTACGGCGCTAGTTGCACTTTCTCTTGACCAGACTCACGCGTGGGTATGGAACAACGAAAGCCGCGCTTGGGAAAAACTGGGTGACGAGTATCTGTCTTCAGTTGTTGACGCAGTTAAAATGGCTAACAACGTCATTCCTGCGGATCTGATTAAACTACCAATTAGCGCAGCGGAGTAATTGTTAATGAAACCAGTATTCAAATCTCTTTTAGCCGCTGCGACAGTTGCAGTTGCAGCAACCGGAGCGCAGGCTCAGGAAGCAAAGAGCCTGAAAGATCTTCTAGACCAGGTTCAACAGAACCGTGTTTCTGAAGCTCGTCTAGATAAGCAACGCGAAGCTGAGTTCCAATCAGCACGTGCTGACAAACAAGCACTTCTTCGCAAGGCACAAGCAGACCTTAAAGCTGAACAAGCACGTGGCGACCGTCTACAGAAGCAATTCTCAGACAATGAAGTTACGCTAAATGAAAAGGCTGCTGAACTTGACCAAGCTACAGGTACACTTGGTGAAATGTTCGGTGTGGTACGTCAAGCATCTTCTGAAGCTTATGGCCGTATCTCTACGTCTATCGTAAGTGCACAATTCCCTGGTCGTGGCCAGTTCCTAGCTGAAATGTCAGAAGACTCTAAAGGTCTTCCAAACATTAAAGAACTAGAAGACCTATGGTTTGCTCTTCAAAAAGAAATGACTGAAGGCGGTGAAGTAGTTAAGTTCACTACAGAAGTAGTTAACCTTGACGGTGGTTCTTCACAGCAAGAAGTTGTCCGTGTTGGTACTTTCAACCTTGTTGGTGAAGCTGGTTACCTAGCGTATGACGCTGAAGCTGAAGTTGTTCAGCCTCTAGGTCGTCAACCAGACGGTCACTTCGTAGCTTCTGCTGACGAACTAATTGACGCGACTTCTGGCTTTGTTCCTTTCTATGCTGACCCTTCTCAAGGTGCAATCCTTGGTCTATTGAAGCAGAAAGCGACAATGGCTGAGCGTTATCACGCGGGTGGTCCAGTTGGTTACACAATCACAGTTATGCTTGCGATTGGTCTACTAATTGGTATCTACAAAATGATCACGCTTACGATCACTGGTGGCAAAATGCGTTCACAGCTTAAGAACGTAAACAATCCTTCTGAAGGCAACCCACTAGGTCGTATTCTTAAAGTTTACCAAGAGAACAAGACTGCTGATGCAGAAAACCTTGAGCTTAAACTTGATGAAGCGATTCTTCGCGAGCTTCCAAAAATTGAAAGCGGCATCAACGTTATCAAGATTTTCGCAGCGATTGCTCCTCTGCTAGGTCTACTAGGTACAGTACTAGGTATGATCGAGACATTCCAAACCATCACTCTATTCGGTACAGGTGACCCACGTATGATGGCAGGAAGTATCTCAATGGCTCTTGTAACTACTGCTCAGGGTATTATCGCGGCTCTGCCTCTAATCCTTACTCACAGCATCGTAGCTTCTCGTAGCAAATCAATCATCCACATTCTTGATGAGCAAACTGCGGGTATCGTAGCTGCTCACTCAGAGTCGGAGAAAGCGTAATATGAATTACCTGATTGGATTATTCGAATCGGTCAGGGACTTTATCGCTACCGGCGGTGACGTACTTTATTTCGTTGCTGCCGCGCTCTTTCTCATGTGGGTTTTAATGATTGAGCGTTACTGGTATTTAACCTCGGTCTTTCCAAAGGTGAAGAAAAACATCATCGCAAATTGGGATGCCCGAGCAGATACTACATCATGGTATGCGCATAGAATCCGTGACGCGTGGATTTCTCAAGCGTCAGACGACCTAAACGCTAGAATGCTGATTATCAGAACCATTATTGCAATGTGTCCACTAATCGGTCTACTTGGAACAGTAACCGGTATGATCAGTGTTTTCGAGACAATGGCAACGCAGGGCACCAGCAACGCTCGTCTAATGGCTGCTGGTATCTCTATGGCAACTATCCCGACAATGGCGGGAATGGTAGCTGCGCTATCTGGACTGTTCATCAGTTCACGTCTTGAAGCGAAAGTGAAGCTGGCAAGAGAAGGGCTAGTTGATAGCCTGCCACATCATTAGAGAGAGAGATTATGGCTCGAAAAGTCAGAACCGAGGAAGAAGATGCACAGATCGACATGACTCCCATGTTGGATATCGTGTTTATCATGCTGATCTTCTTTATCGTTACCACTGTTTTCGTTAAAGAAGCAGGGATCGAAGTCAACAAGCCAGATGCGAGCCAGGCGATTCTTCACAAAAATGCAAACATTTTCATCGCCGTAACTGAAGACGGAAATGTTTGGCTAGACAAGCGTGAAGTAGCGCCGGACAGCGTAAGAGCGAATATTGAAAGACTGCTTACCGAGCAGCCTACAGACTACGTAATCATCCAAGCTGACGTTAAAGCGAAGCATGGTTTAGTAGTTGAGATTATGGATCAGGTTAAAGCCGCTGGCGTTAACCGAGTCTCGGTAGCGGCAAGGGGATAAGATGTTACGTATAATTGTATCTATACTTTTAGGTGCTGGTGTTGCATTTGCCCTTTTCGTTCTAATGGCCAAGTTGATTGAAAATTCATCTAGACCAGCAGACGAAGTACCGCCTGCACCGGTTATCGATATTGTAATGCAGGAACCAGACGACCAAACGCAAACGCGTACTCGTGTTCCACCACCACCGCCGCCTCCGCCGCCACAGCCTCCTAAAATGGAGCAAGTTGAGCCGGAAACTGCGGAACCTGATGCAGATGGCTTTAGCTTAGCTATTCCAGCTATCGACACAGGTGGTGTTGGTGTAAACATTGGTGGTGTTGGTGCAATGCAACGCGATGGTGAAGCAACACCTATCGTTCGTATCGACCCGAAATATCCACCTGATGCAGCCCGTGATGGCCGTGAAGGTTGGGTAAGACTATCTTTCACTATCAACGAAGTTGGTGGTGTTGAAGATATCGAAGTTATCGAAGCTGAACCTAAGCGCGTATTCGACCGTGAAGCACGTCGTGCTCTACGTAAGTGGAAATACAAGCCTAAGATCGTAGATGGCAAGCCGGTTAAACAACCTGGCATGTTCGTACAGCTAGACTTTAAACTGGAGCAATGATCATGATGAAACGTACATTCAAAATGTCAGCCGTTGCTTTAGTGCTAGGTGCAGGTGCGGTGCTTTCAGCACCCGCTGCCCTGGCGCAGTCAGCACCTGTTGTTTGTCCTGGATATGAGAAGGGAAAAACAACGCTAGTAGGTGAGCGTACCGGTAAGAAAGTTCAAAAAGCTTTTGAGTTTTACAATGAAGACCAGCTCACAGAAGCGTTAAATGTACTTTATGAAATCGATCCTTCAGACGATTTTGATAAAGCATACGTTAAGCGTTTTATCGGTAACTTATTGGCTTCACAAGAAGGTGAGGGCGGTAAGGCGTTAAACTACTTGGTCGACTCTGTTGAACCAAAAGTACTTAACGACACTGAGCACTCTCAAACACTTAAATTGATAGGTGATTTGAGCATGCAGGAAGAGAAGTACACTGATGCCATCAAATGGTATAACAAGTGGATGGAATTTACCTGTAAAGAAGATGCTGATGTGTATACTCGCTTGGCACAGGCGTACTTTGAGTCTAAGCAGTTAGCTAAAATGGTTGAGCCAGCAGACAAGGCAATTGCTTTGTATGAAGAGCCAAACAAGAACCCTTATGTTCTTAAGTTAACTTCTTACTACGAGCGTAAGATGTACCCTGAGACGGTTTCTGTCGCGGAAGAGTTAGTTAAAACTTTTCCTGAAGAGAAGACTTGGTGGTCGCGTCTAGGCTTTTTCTATATCTTAGTTGAAGACTACAAAAAAGGTCTTTCAACGCTAGAACTTGCTTATATGCAGGGTTACCTAGAAAAAGATTCAGAAATCAAAACGCTTGCTCAGCTTTATCAAAGTAACGGTATGCCTTACAAGGCTGCTAAGTTACTTGAGAAGCACATGAAAGAAGGCTTGTTGAAGAATGATGCCGATATGCTAGCTAACATTGCTAACGCGTATCACCAGGCGAAGAACTTCAAAACTGCAGCAAACCTGTACGCACAGGCTGCCGCAAAGAGTTCAGATCCTGAGCACTATCGTAAGCAAGGTACACTTCTTCTTGTAGCTGAAGACTACAAAGGCGCTATTAAAGCACTAGAGAACGCTCTAGAGCGTGGAGCTGAAGACCCTGAGAAGATTCACTTCACGTTAATGGAAGCGAACTTCTATGCAGGTAACTTTAAGTCTGCTTACAAACATGTACTAGAAGCTAAGAAAGATCGCTCACTACGTCGCAACGCTGCAGCGTGGGAACCTTATATTAAGGAAAAAGCGAAGAACCGCGGTATTAGTATCTAATATGTGGTTTTAGCAAAAAAGCCTCCCTTTGGGAGGCTTTTTTTTGCCCTAAATTTATTAAGTGAGCTTTTCTCGAATGGGCTATCTTTATAGGGCTATAATACTAGTCCGCATAGATCATTAGCCTTTAAGCGGTATTTAAAATGTTCGTAATCGCGGTTTGTTAACACAGGTATAGTGGCTCTACGCCAAGCTGATTATTTGTACTTTCAGGCTACAGACTTTCTATTATTTGAAAGCAGGCAGAAGTGCTTCTCTTATAACAATAGTGACTTCTTTTAACCCACTTGCTTTTACGTTTTCTTCGTTGAATGTAGAAACAAGTTGCTTCGCATTCATATCTGAATGTGTAAGTACTTTTCTGAGAAAGCGCTTCGTGTTAATGATTCCAACAAGACGCCATAGCGTATACAGTATTGTGTTATTTGGCTTGTTCAGTTGAGTATTTGCGCTTGGTGTAGGGTGAGTCTCTGCATAACGCGCAATTTTATGTAATATCGGCCAAACATCATCTAAAGTGCGTGTGCCTTGGGTAAAGTGTACTAACTTTTCTACATAGATCGTCAGTATGCTAATGGGCAAGTTGTCTAACTGGTTATCGAATTTAAAGCTCTCTTTTAGCGCTACCAATTCAGAAAGCAGTTTTTTTGCTCTGTTGGAATGAGGATATAACGCTAGTGCACTGGTTTCGCCACTGGCTTTATTAGGCTTTCGCCCATAGTCTACAATCTCAAATCCATTTCTTGTCCAAAAACTGTCTAACTTTTGTGTCGTTCCATAAGAAGTACAGATAGCGTCAATACTTTGCTTTTTGGCTTCATTACTAACTCTTTGTAGCAAGTAACTGCCCATTCCCTTACTCTGCGCCACCGTATCGACGGCAATACGATTAATACGCCAATATCTAAACGTTGCTGTTTTTGCATCAGCAGACAACAGAGCAAGTCGCTGTGCACCTAAATGCCCTTTAGGACGACGTTTTCCAGACGCAATCCCCAATGCGGTATCGTTCAGGTATTCGCTACCTTCAGCGTTTATGATTGCAGCACCTATCACGTTGTCGTTGAATTTAAGTATGGCAACAAGTACATCCGGGCTATCCATCAAGCGCATAAAATCATCGGGCGTAGTTTGATAATGGGCTAATGAAAGTAGCGACATTATTTGCTGAAGCGCCTCTTCGGAAATGCTTTTAAACGAACTTATGGAAAAATCGTAATCTATCGGTGGGTTAATACTGTTTTTGAAATTAATCTCGCCAATATTGCGCGCCGCATCTCGGTTCTCAAATAAACAAGTCGTATTGAAAAAGGCTTCAATGGGATCATGTTCGAACCATCGTAACGGCGTTGATAGTCTCAAATGGATAGCTGATGGCGGTAAACTAGGGATGAGTTTGTGAATAAAGCCACTGCCTGAGCCTTCATAACCCAAAAGCGTAGTACTAAGCACCCACTGCTTGTGGTTGGCTATGATCCGGTATACATCCGGGAGGGGGATTGAAGCCGCTTCATCAACAATTACAACGTCATACTTTTCATCTTCTGTGGTATATAACAAGGCACTGTCAGGGGGCACCCATTTTACACTGCCTAATGTCGTTGTCTCATTCTTATCACCAAGGCTTAGTTGGGTTTGAATGTTAGCGGTGGATGGTTGTTGTGTTCTGACACCGCCTATTTCGGGCTGTTGAATACGTGAAAGCACGTTCTTCACATTATCGAAGCGTTCACTGGTTAATAGTACATTTTTACCCTGTCTGATAAGGCTTTCAATGAATATACCTAATAATGATGACTTGCCTCTGCCTCTTGGGGCGGTAATCAGCGCGTTTAGTTTATTAAGTGAGTGTGCTTGATATAAACGACTGTATGCCTGCTCTTGCTCTTCTGATTTAAATAGTGAGCCTCTATAGGCGTTTGATGTTAAGCTTTGGCTAATGCAGTACATACCCGTATCTGGAAGCGTGGTTTTTTCTTCAGTGTGAAATGCCACGTAGTCGTTGTTGCGCAGGTGCTTTATAAAACGTTCGAGGTATCGACTTTGTGTAAGCGTAAACCCCTCCGATAGGAACGAGACCGAAATATTGTTGACCCATTCACTCAATGCAGGGCAAATAAGTATTAAACAACCACTGCGTTTTACGATACCCGCCACTGCCATCACGTCGCCAGGTTTGAATGAATCGCGACAGTCTAATGTGGCAATGTCACATTCGCTCCCCAGTACTTGTTTGCGGTTCTTACCCTTAAGTGTATCGCCAGCAAAATTCACAAAGCTTATAGATGAAACTTCATCTACAAAGGCTTGAACGCTACGTATGGCAGCTTCACAAAAATCGTCATTGCCAGATACAACAAGCATTCTCCGGTGAAGTGGACAAGTCACGTTTGATAAGTGTGAAGCGTGAGAGCTTTTTTTGCAGCGATTTTCGCTGCTATTTTCAAAGTAGGGGGCTAATAGCCATTCGCGTAATTGAGTTAGCGCCATGAATCAGTTTTTTCGGTATAATCTAACGCTATAGTAGCGATTTATTATGAGGAATTCGAATGCGCTTTCTTTCTAGGCGTCTAGTTATGCCAAACGACCTTAATTACGCCAATTCTTTGTTCGGTGGCCGCGCGTTAGAATGGATAGACGAAGAAGCTGCAATTTGGGCTATTTGTCAGTTAGAAACTAACTGCTTGGTAACTAAGCATATTGGTGAAATTAGTTTTGAATCACCGGCTATGCAGGGTGATATCGTAGAGTTTGGTCTAGAAACTAAAGCTGTGGGCCGCACATCTATTACCGTAAGCTGCTTGGTACGCAACAAAGCAACCAAGAAAACCATCTGTTTTGCAGACGATATCGTTTTTGTAAAAGTTGACCCTGATACGCGTCAACCGACGGCACACGGCAAAACGTTGGAAGTTTTAAAAGCACAAACTGACGATGAAGTACGTCGCCTAAATATGAATATTGACGCTGAATAGCCCTCAGCTTTCAACGCCTTATATCATATATAAAAACCTTACGTTAGCTTAACGTCTTATCTGCTTGACGGCGTGTATCGAACTGGTAGACTCCGTCGCAGATGTTGAGTTTGCTAGTTTTAGCAGCGCAACACTATACCAAGGGGTGTCCGTTTTCGGTCTGAGATCCACATTCGTGGGAACCCTTAAACCTGATCCGGATAATACCGGCGTAGGGATGGTTCACAATATAGCCTTATCACCTGCCGTTAGACCCGGATCTTTTTTCTTAAATAAGAATAAGAGATCCCATGTATAAAACATTTTTCACACTTTCACTGCTTGCTAGTTCCATTGCGGCCTATGCGCAACAAGCCAATGTAAGTAACACTTCAGATAACACGCCATCAGATATTGAGCGCGTCGTCGTATCTGGTGATTTTCGTCAAACTACACTCGACCAGTTAAGTGCTAGCGCGACCATTTTAGATCAAGAGCGTCTTCGCAGTAGACAGCCGAGCCATATCGACAGTGTGCTAAACAGTATTCCAAACGTAAACTTTGCAGCTGGTGCGTCTCGCGGCCGCTTCGTGCAAATTCGCGGTATTGGAGAGCGCAGTCAGTTCGCCGAGCCTATCAATCCATCGGTAAGCTTTATCGTCGATGAATTTGATTTTTCAGGCCTTGCTGCGGCAGGTCTTATTTTTGATACTAAACAACTAGAGGTATATCGCGGACCTCAGGCTACCTTATACGGCACAGGTGCATTGGCCGGTGCGGTTAAACTTTCCAGTAATGACGTGGGTAGCGACGCCCCAGACTACGTTGAAGCCCGCATTGGGAACAAAGAGAGTTACCGTATTGAAGGCGCCACTGGTGATGATATCAACACGGATTGGGGCTATCGTGTAGCGCTGGTTCATAATCGTAGTGATGGCTTTGTAGAGAATACGTTCTTAAATAGAAGCGATACCGGGAATATCGATGAAACCGCACTGCGCTTTGCCGTTGAAGGCAGCGTAGATGAGCGAACCACACTTGCACTTACTTATCGCTGGTACGATATCGATAACGGTTACGATGCATTCTCGCTAGACAATGACAACAAAACGCTGTCTGATGAACCTGGATTTGACGAACACCAAACCCACGCTGTTAGCGCGCGCTCTACAACCAATACAACAGCGGGCGACTTTATTCTAATTGCCACCCATGCTTCTCACAATATTGCTTATGGCTACGATGAAGACTGGACATTCACAGGGTTTCACCCGTGGGGTTATACGTCTTTTGACGCCTATTATCGCGATGTAGAAACACAGACCGGAGAGATGCGTTTCGTGTCGTCTGACAGTGCCGCACTTTTTGATGGTATGACTGACTGGACACTAGGCGTATTTTATAAAAGCACGGAAGAAAAGCTGCTACGTCAGTACACTTATTTGGATAGTGATTTTGCCAGTGAATACACGCCTACGACGACCGCTATCTATGCTCAGACTGAAAGTCGTTTGAACGAAAATTTAGTACTTGTAGCAGGGTTAAGAGTAGAAAACTACGATTTTGATTACGCTGATAACAACCAGCTCACTCGCGCGTTCGACACCACCATGGTAGGCGGGAAAGTCGCGCTTCAGTATACACAGGGCGATCACTTCTATTACGGCAGTATTTCACGCGGATATAAAGGGGCAGGCTTTAACCCAGACAGCCGCGTGAATGACAATCAGCGATTCTTCGACGAAGAGTATAACTGGAACTACGAAGTAGGCGTTAAGGGCCCATTACTTACGCCTGACCTAATTGCTCGCGCTGCAATTTTCTATATGGATAGAAAAGATACCCAGGTGAGCGATTTTGACGTTATCACTCGTGATGACGGTACGGCAGGGTTCGTAGATATTATTGATAATGCTGATTTAGGAACAAACAAAGGAGCCGAGCTGGAGCTTAGCTGGATTGCTAGTGATGCATGGCAGCTTGATGCAAGTGTTGGTTACCTAAGCGCTACCTTTGAAGGGTATACGCTTGCAGACGGTACTGAAGTGTCTGAGCAAAGACAGGCTCAATCACCTAAGTGGACCGCAAATCTATATAGTGAGTACGCACTTACAGATACCATGCTGTGGCGTGTAGATGTAGATTACAAAAGCGAATACCGTTTTTCTGACGGCCATGATGTAACCTCGCCAAGTACTACGCTGGTTAATTCGGAGATTGTGGTTTTACACGGTGATTGGCAGACATCACTGTGGGTACAAAATGCGTTTGATCGTGAGTACTACACCCGTGGATTCGGTGGTTTCAGCAACGACCCTCGCGATGAGTATGCCTTCGATGAGCCATATTACCAAATAGGTAACGGTCGTCAGTTTGGCGTTACTGTAAAGTACGCGTTTTAAAATAAAAGGAAACAGACATGCAAGTTATGGTTGAACTGTCGTTGTACCCATTGGTTAACGAATACATTCCACCTATTCAAGATTTCATTGATAGGTTAAATAGCTACAGTGATATTACAGTTTCAACAAGTTCAACCAGCACGCAGGTTACAGGTGACTATGGTGTGGTTATGAAAGTACTTGGTGAAGAAATGCAAAGGACCCATGAAGAAGTGGGGCAGGCTATTTTCGTTGCTAAGTTTTTAAATTTTGATGCCATGCAATCTAGAAAATCATCTTAATGGCTAACTTTTTTTCTGAGTTCACTTCTCAAATTGCCGCTACTTCACTGTTAGAGTGGGTAGCGGTTGTCCTCGCTATTGCCTATGTGCTGTTAGCCGCAAAACAGAACAGCTGGTGTTGGCTGTGCGCCTTTGTAAGTACCGCAATTTACACCTGGCTATTTTGGCAGGTGACGTTGCCATTTCAGTCTGCGCTTAACTTCTTTTATATGATAATGGCGGGATACGGTTATTATCAGTGGTCGAAAGGGGGGGAAGACGGCGATGTTAAGCCAGTGCTTCATTGGCCTCTCTGGGCTCATTTGCTCATTGTGCCGAGTATGTTATTGCTCGCTTGGGTTCTGTCTGAGGTGGCAGGCTCACAGTTCAATAGTGAGTACCTACTATTAGATGCGAGCATTAATTTATTGAGTGTAGTCACAACATTTATGGTGGCGCATAAAATCCTGCAAAACTGGGTTTATTGGTTTTTCATCAATTTAGCGTCCGCCTATTTATACCTGCAAGTGGGTTATGCATTATCTGCTTGCCTGTTCTTAGGCTATGTTGGTTTTGCGGTATTTGGGTATTACCAGTGGCTAGTACAATATAAAAAACAAGGTGAACAGGTTGGATATCATCGCCACGCTGCAAAAGGCGCTTAATCTTAGCGACAGTGCGAAAATTTCGTCACACCCTGCTGGAGCGGTAAATCACGTTTACCGCGTTCAAGAGCTCGCAGATAGTCAGTTACCCTTGATTGCAAATAACCTTCAAAGTAGTGGGCAACCAAAGTCTGATCATAACCCTGTCGACTTAGCGGTGAAATGGATGGGCGATGATGACTTTAGTGGGGTTAATCGTGCGCACCAATTTGCTTTGCAGCAACAGCTTTATAGGTTGGGAGTAGCGCCGCAACCTATATGGTTAAGCGATGATGAAACCATCTGGGTTGAGCAGTGGCTAGAGCACAGTGAAAGTGCGACGCTTTCAATGCTTGAGCTGGCCAACACCCTCGCTCGTATTCATTCTTTGCCCATTACCGCTAGGCCATTAGATTTAGCATCAAGATGGCAGCATTATATTAATGTTGCACAGCTCGATATGAGCAGTGAGCTTTATCTAAAAGCCCAATCATTGCGGAAACAAGTAATAAAAAGTGAACAAGACGATGACGACTATGTGTTATGTCATAATGACTTGCTAACTAATCACTTATTACTGAGCGCAGATAACTCACTCAAAATTATTGATTGGGAATATGCCGCCATGGGAAACCGCTACTTCGATTTAGCAAGTTGCTGCCTTATCAATAAACTTGAAATCAATGAAAGTAGAGAGCTCGTTAAGCATTACGCCAAGCTAATGAATATCGATGAGCACGACGCGATAGCGAAATTTGATTTGCACACCGAGATTGTCGCTATCACTAATGACCTGTGGTTTGCTGCGCTTAACGCCAATAAGGTCTAATTGTCATAAACTGCTCCGTATTTAAAAGTGACGCTGCATAGAAGTCGGTTTAAAAGCGGGCAACAAGACAAAACACAGGTGATGGATAAAGCCTATTTGGCGTTATTCGATTGAAAAAACAGCGCATTGCGTGTTAATTAAGCATGCAGTGCATGGTAGTGATAAAAAGGCTTTACCTTTTTAATGTCATCCGTATAATGCACAGCGCGCTAGGGGTGTAGTTCGAATTGGTAGAACAGCGGTCTCCAAAACCGATGGTTGGGGGTTCGAGTCCCTCCACCCCTGCCACTTTCTCTTCTTGTGAACGTTTACGTTCAAATCCTAAATCGTTTCTTTGTTAAATTCATCTTCAATTCTTCTTAAATTTTATTGGTTTCTGTTGCTAGTGCTTAATTTTCTGCAGCTGTTTTATTTCCTCTTATACTAGGGCCTGTATATGGTCTCCCCCATTATTGCAAGAGTAAACATGCTGTTTTGACTAAAATGGTTTGCGTCCGTATATCCGGCTTCTCGTTGAAGTATTTT
>NZ_VTYM01000044.1:0-14918 GCF_013113925.1 Alteromonas sp. 07-89-2
ACTAAAACAAAAACGCCTTATTAAAAAATATCGCGATCGCAGCCTTCGGCTGCTAGAAAAAATAACCCCCTCCGAAAAAAGAGGGGTTTATCATCAATCTGAGGGCCAGACAATTGTCTGGCCCTTTTTTGATAAAAACGTGATTAACAGTCTTTATCTTCAGCGTCTACGCCTTCTTTCACATCTTCACAAGCGTCTTCAACGGCATTACCTGCATCGGTAACAATTTCGTCTAGCTCTTCGCCTGCGTCTTCCGCTTCACCGTCACCGCAAGCTGCTAGTGATAGTGCAAATGCTGATGCTACTAGTACCTTTGATAAGTTTTTAAATGAAAACATATCCTTACTCCTTTTTCCTATTAAAATACTTCTAACTCTTAGGCTCTTGGTGCTCTACCACGTAACGCATTTGCGATAAGTGAGATTACGAGCAACGCGATAAACACAAAGAAAAGAAACTGTGCGATACCTGTTGCTGCACCTGCGATGCCTCCAAAACCAAAAACTGCTGCAATAATGGCGATGATAAAAAATGTGATTGCCCAACCTAACATAACTAAATCCTCGTATTGCTTCCGTTACTTTCACTTTAACTAATGCTATCTTTGTGCCTGTTTTTTTAAGTTATTGAAATATATTGATATAATTTAATTTTTCTCTGGTTGTCAGGCCGTATCTGCAGGCAATTAACGTCACGATTACACGTACGAATGCATTTTTTACATGATTGAGTAAGGCCCTAGTCACCCAACTTTACTCTTTGTGTGTTAAGGGCCTTTGGCTGGAGTTATTTTTTGATTCTTACCAGCTTCCGAAGAATGTGAGAGCAAGGTTGTGGTTTGTTATGGCGTCTGAATTGGCGCCTGGCGACGCAATATGATTATGTAAGTATCCCATCTCGACGCGCCATTTCTTGTTGAGGTGATAGGCCGGTCCCACGTAAAGTCTATTTTGATCAAACCCGCTATTTTGGCCCCAGTCTGTGTCGTTCAAAGCCCAAAATACCTCGTCCCACACGACTATTGACCATTGCTCATTTAAAGGTTTCGACCACCGTATAAATTGTCTAAACCTATAGCCTGTATCATCGCCTTCATCGCTCCTGAATCGCTGCTCCAAACGACTTCTACCTGAAATGGTACCGCCCATAAATTTGCTTAATGAATACGTGGCTTGCTGCCACACCCTGTCTTCTTCAATTGAACCGCTGTCTGAGTCTATCGTTACTCTTGCAACACCCAGCCACAAGGTCGTATCGCTTGATAGTTGGTAGCCGACACCGGGACGAACGATAGAAACGCCTAGCCGAGATGCGTCGTCTTTAAAGCGTAAATGACCGTCAAACCAAAATTGCCATTTACCTTTATCATCGGCATTTCCAGTGAGTGCGAGGGCATTCCAAGATTGAAAATCTGACTCGGCGTGTGACTTAACGCCGGCTGTCATCGCCATCGCAAGTAGTAAGACGCAACGCGTCATAATTCGTTTTGCGCACATAGTTTTTCTCGTTGAAAATAAAAAAGAGGCAAAGCGAAAGGGAAGGGACGCCTTGCCTGCAAAGGGAGAGTGTTTCGCCCCTCACACTTCCTAAGAATGGAGGGGCAATGGCCTATCTAGTTACCGTTTGGGTTGTAAGGTAACGAAGATTGGTGAGCAACAATACGCAGGTCGCCGTCACTATCTTTGACATAGGCAAACGTGTATTCCACCTTCGTTTCGCCACCTTTTGTATCAGTAAAGAAGTAGTTGCCCATCGCCACGGCCATGCGACAGCTGTTGTTGATAATACCCACATTATCGAATTTCACATTTGTGTATGGCTTTATAGCAAAGCCTTTGTCCTCTTCGTAAGCGTCATTACCGCCAACAAAGTATGAAAGCGCAGCATCGAAGCTTGAACGGAACTGGTCGTTAGCTGCAAGCGTTGGTTTAAACAGTACGCTGCTTAAATCGTAACCATACATAGCTTGGATGAAATCTGCGGCTTCGCCAGAGTAATCACCATCATTGCTAAATACTGCACCAATTCGCACTATGCCGTCGCCCCACATCTTTTGTGCCGTTACCACTTCTCGCTCAGTAATACATTCGTCGGAATAAAGTAATGCGTTGTCGAGTGCTTTAGCTTTTAACGCCGGAACATTCGAACTAGCTGAATGCTCCATCTGCGGTTTTGCCACTGCACTGCAACCTGTCACCAACATTACTGTAGCTGCTACAAGAGTAGTTTTTGTCATTAACGTGCTTAGCTTTCTCATCGCCTGACTCCTTAGTCATTTGCAAAATAAATATGTGCTATTACCTGATTCAATTGCTTAGAGCAGTACCGCTACAACGTTGTTGTTAGAGGTTTATAAATCTGCTCTGCAGTTTATGGGTTTAATGATAGCGAGCTATGATGACGGAGACTTTTGTACAACATTAATAGAAGATTAACGGGTCATTAAAAATGCAAGAAGCACTTCAGAAGAATGGATAACAGCTATAAATTAGAGTCTATAGACTAGAGGCTATAGATTAGAGGCTTTAAATTAGAGAAAAGGGCTGTGATAGCAGCAGTGTCATCGACTTTTTCAAGAAGAAACGAATATGACACCGCCCAAGTTTGTAGAAAAGTGAAGAATGCAGTTAGCCTGTGGACTGCTAGCCACAACAGAAAAGTAATAAAGACTATTGCACAGGTTGTTGGCTTTGAACCATATTACGGTTTTGCTTATGTGTTTGAGCGATGCTTTTCAATAACTGCAACTAGGGCCTGAAAAGCATTTCTATTAAAACTGATGTTTCAGAGCATTAGTGAGCGGCAAAACGCTCAGCTAGTTGCCATTTTTTGGCTCCAGAGGCTCTGATAGTACCTCTAAGACAGTAAAAGCATTTTTACCTAGACGCGTTTTATCATTCGCCATCATTACATCAATAGTAAAGTAGATGTCGTTAATTTGAGTTTTCACAACGTCGCTTGAGCTTGGGACGGCCATAGGCTGTGCCACTTCATCGCAGCCTGACATAGTGCACTGCCTGTCTGTTTGAAATGCCACGGGCTCTTCCTTGTTCGCCATAACTTCTCGCGCAACAACTGGCTTTTTATCCACGTTGGTTTTAACAATAGCTAAATAGGTAAAGCCTTGCTTTTGAGCAATTTCCGCTGCTCTGTAAAGGGCATATTGCTGTACTTTATCAGCAGGAGTTTTGTCTGTTGCCTTAAAAAGAACCTTGTATTCGTTCTCAGAAATTTTTTCGCTCGAATAGCCATAGGCAGCTTTGGAACTCGCTGACTTATAAGGGGTAGGGGCTGCTACAGGGGTCGATGAACAACCTACTATTGCAAGGCTAAACGCCACACCAACACAGGCAAGCGTCAAACGACTTTTCTTCATATTTTTTTTGTTGTTCATCTCACATATTCCTTAATACTGTGATCATTGAAATAACGACAATAGCGCAGTCCTACTTATTGCCATTAGGGCTTGATTGCGTTTTGCTTTGGGTTTTGCATCTACCGCACCCTTGTATGCGCCAAGGGTTGCGATGCCAAGCAATGTTTCAGGCTTTCCCATCATCAGTTTACATTGCCTCTTTGCTTGTGTAAGTGCAACATCTGCATGATGTTTTTGCGAAAAATAAGCATGCTCTTTCTGTGCTATATCTTTCATATTCGATTTTAAAAAAATGTTCATCGCTTTTCCTCATTATTGGCCGTGATTTATTACGCAATGGTAAGTGTGTTCACTATCCGAAAACCCGTCGCCACGTTTGAATGAGTCTGCTAAAGCTCAAGTAATTAAATGAATTTTGTGCAAGTTTAAATAAACAAAAGGCCGCAACACTGTTAAACACCAACAACAGGAGTGGAACTACCACATAGCTAACGCCCACACTATGAAGTATAGCGCCAATAGCGATGTTTAAAATGAGCCAACATACAGTGCCCACCGCAAATGCCGCTAAGCATGCAAAGACTGTAACAAAGAAACTCTTTTTAATGAGCATCAATTCACTGTTAGTGAGCTCTAAAAACGCTAAACCCTGCGCTTTTCGCTGGGTAAATGCTTCAGAGAATGCCGAGAAGATATCCGAAAACGATGGGTCGGGGTAATTCTGTTGCGTCGACTTGTGTTGCGTAGAGTGTTCAGAGGCTGCTGATGCAGCGTTAGCATTGTCACCGTTGCTTTTAACATTAAGATTCGCCTGCGCCGCGGGCGGCGTCAGGCGAAAAGGATTTTCTGTGCACAAATTGTACTTTGCTCTTCGAAAATCAGGTACAGTCATCGAATTACTTCTTACGTAAAAGTGACGTCACTAACATTCCTGCTGCGAATGCGATACCCGCTGTCGCTACTGGGTTTTCAATGGCATATTTACGTACGTTTGACGCCTGCCATTTCTGCTGCGCCAGACGCTTTCTCGCTGACATGTTCTCTGCAGACGATGTAGCAGTGCGACGAATGTTTTCCTCCGCAATGCCTGCACTGTCTGCTAACTTGTCTACTGACGCATGAAGAGAATCTTTCAGTTGATCCGTTACTGGGTGACTCGGCTCAGCCACGCTGTTTGTATCGTTATGTTTAGCTGTTTGCGATTTAACTGAAGCTTGTGTAGCCATAATACTCTCCTTAATATTTTAGGTTCATATAGGTAGCTGCAACTGATATACCAAATTATTATCTTACTGTTTTATATGATTTATTTTTATTTTACTATTGTTGCGTGAGGTGCTTATGTGCAAGTCTCACACACTGTTGTGTCTTACGTCTGTAATATTTTCTTGCTCTTGATGATGCGCTGCTCAACCTCCGACATTCGGTACAGGTTGGCAGCGAAATAATTAACTTTTCAGCCCACTACCGAGGCTAAATCGTCTTTAGTGACAGGTTTGAGCAGTGCACTGTTGATCCCTATAGTTGTCATCGTTTCGGAGTCCGCTTCGTGGCCGCTTACAATAGTAAGGATGGCATCTGGTAGCTTTTTCTTGAGCTCACTCGCTAAGTCGTAACCGTTATAATCGGGAAGGGTAAGATCCATAAGAATGTGATCGAAACGTTGATTTTCTGCAGCCTGTAATGCTTCAGCACCGCTGTACTGAGTAGTGACCGTATGACCTAAGTGGGAAAGAAACAATTGTAGTAGCTCCGCCGCATCCTCATCGTCTTCAATCACAAGTATATGCTTATTGGCAGGCTGATCTGAATTACCTTTTGAATCAGTAGACTGGATTTTCTGCTCTGCTTGCCCATTATCTGCAAGTCCTCGATAAGCGGTTTCGTCCTCTGGAGCGTGCGGCTTGTCTATTGGCATGTCTGCAACTTGTGCCTCCACGTTGGTAAATGTTACGTGATTACCTGGCGGGAGGTATTGCGAAAGCAAGTTAGCCAGTGCAAACCGGTCAATCGGTTTTCCAATTACGTCGTTAAACCCTTCGCGAATTAACGATTCTCTTAAGCCTTTGCGGCTTGCTGCTGTGACGGCTATCACTGGGATATCCTGCCCATGTCGTCTAATCGCATGTAGGGCTTCTATGCCATTCATCACTGGCATATGAATATCCATTAAAACGAGGTCGAAGGGCTGGTTGTGTTCATCCGCCTGCAACACGGCTTCCAGTGCTTTTACGCCATTTTCAGCGTAGCTAATGTCAGCTTGAGATTGACTCACAAGGTGGCCGGTTAGACGTCGAATTTCTCGCAAGTCATCAACAATTAATACGCGTCCAGTCACGTTTAAATTGATGCTACTAGACTCGACAGGTTGAATTTGGCCTAATTCAAGATCTATACGAGGCTGTTCAGAAACATCGCCAGGGTTTATATCAAATGTAAATGTGCTGCCTTCTCCTAAACGAGACTTAACATCAATGTCGCCGCCCAGTTTAGTGACAAGCTCTTTGCAAATGGCAAGTCCAAGTCCTGCTCCGCCATGATTGGCGCGCATTACATCTTCTATTTGTTCGAAAGGCTGAAAAATATTGATGAGCTTATCAGGCGGCATGCCGATACCTGTATCATCTACAGAAAATCGCAGCAGTGTTTGACTCGAATCGTTTTCAGACGGCTCGTCGAGAGAGATGGTAAGCGTGATACTGCCCTTGTCGGTAAATTTCACGGCATTCGAAATAAGGTTCAACAATACCTGACGCAGGCGGGTAGGATCTGTGTGTATAAACTCTGGTATTTTTGTTTTTGAAACAACGTTAAGGCTTAGTCCTTTGTCTTTGGCATTCAAACGCATTAATGAGTGAATGTCCGTCAAAAACGCGCTTAAGTTCACTTCCTTAATGTTGAGTTCAAGTTTCTCTGCCATTATCCGCGACATGTCTAGCAAATCATTGAGTAGGCTTAACAGGTGCTTGCCATTAGAGTGGATAATAGATAACTCTTGTTGAAAAGGGCTGTTTCTCGCATCGTCTATAAGCAGTTCGGTGTAGCCAAGAATAGAGGTGAGGGGGGTGCGCAGCTCATGCCCTAAATGCGCAAGGAACTTATCTTTGGCCTTGTTCTTTTGCTCTACTTTGTTCCGCTCAATTCGCTCGTTCTCGATGTCACGACGAACCATGGCGTATCTAATCGTGCGCATAAACCGCGGTGATTCAATTTCCGATTTTTGCAAATAGTCTGCGGCACCTGCTCGCATGACCATTTCATCCACCGTAGCATCCGATTGTCCGGTAAGTATCACCACGGGTAAATTGAACTGGTTAGATTTTAAAACACCCAATACATCAATCGCGTTCTCTGCACCCAGTAAGTAATCTAACAAACACAGGTCGAAACTTTTTGTCTTTAATGCTTCCACTGCGTCTAAGCTATTCGTCACCCACGTCAACTCAAACGTAGGTGACTCGCACTGTGCTAGATAGTCAGAGGTTAAGAAGTAATCATCTTCATCATCCTCTACCAATAAAATTTTTATTACCTCTGACATCTAGTACCTCTTTTACTCGTGTGGTAATTCTACGAACTCTATCCAGTAACGTCCGAGCGCGCGCATTAGTTCAACCAATCCTTCAAAGTTCACTGGTTTTGTAATGTAAGATGCGCAACCTAGATCATAACCGCGTAGCATATCTTCCTCCTCTTTAGAGGTTGTGAGAATTACCACTGGGATACTGCGAAGCTTGGGGTCGTTTTTCAGTTCTTGCAGCGCCTCTCTACCGTCTTTTCTTGGCATGTTTAAATCTAGTAAAATAAGACTAGGTCGCGGTGCCGATGCAGGATCTGTGTATTTACCTTCATGACGAAGAAACTCTAATAATTCAACGCCATCTTCAACACAAAACAGATTGTTTAGAACGCGGCTTTCATTGAGCGCGTCAACCGTAAGTAAGCGGTCGTCTTCGTCATCGTCCGCCATAAGAATATTGATAGGCTGAGTTTGTTTACGCGTCATTGTGTGTTTCTCCATTATTGTTGTTAGAACCAAACGGTTCACTATTTTTGGGTATTATTATCGAGAACGTTGCCCCTTTTCCGGGAGAACTAACTGCGGTTATTTGACCGTTGTGCCGTTCTACAATACGACGACAAACGGCAAGCCCAATACCCGTACCTTTGTATTCACTTCTACCGTGAAGGCGTTGGAAAGGGGCAAATATTTTTTCAGCAAATGATTGTTCGAACCCTATACCGTTGTCTGATACGGTTATTTTTGTCCAGTCGTATTCTTCAGCAAGCAGAATGTCTTTCGTTTCTTCTTCCGTCGCGTCTCTTGCAGATATCGTTACTTCAGGTCTCACTCCCTCGCTCTGAAATTTCAGTGCGTTAGACACTAAGTTTAAAAACAGCTGCTCTAATTGCGATTTGTCACCGCGAATAGTCGGCAAATCGCTAACATTTATTTGCGCAGACTTTTCATCGATAGCGATTTCCAAATCGCCCATGATGCTATCCACTACGGTGCCTAGATTAACGTCGTCAAACTCTTTACCTCGTGTGGAAACGCGAGAAAAGGCGAGAAGATCTGAAATAAGCATGGACATCCGCTCTGCTGCATTGAGCATGCGCGCAAGATAATCTTTGCCACGTTCGTCTATCACATCGTTGTAACCCGATTCTAAGCGGTTACCAAATGCCCGAATTTTTCTTAATGGTTCTTGCAGATCGTGTGACGCCACAAAGGCAAAATCTTCCAACTCTCTATTACTTCGTGCTAATTCGTCTGAATAAACACTTAACTCTTGCGTTCTATCTGCTATCCGAGATTCTAGATCTTCGTTAACAGACTCTAGATCAGCTTGGTATTTCTCATGCTCACGGGAATTTATTTTGAGCAATAAAAATACCGTAATAATCAGTAGCAGAGTCGTTGCAGAGGAAATGATCAGCGTATTAACGGAGTCCCTTCTTAGGCTCATTAAGTTGGCCAAATGCGTGCCTTGCATATCCCGTTCTGAACCGTCGATTTCTCTAAATAAGGTTTCAAACTGTTTGTAGAGTTTTATACCCTTATCACTATTCACTAAAATGACAGCTTGTTGCTCTTTCCCTTCTTTATACAGCTCAACTACTTCAATGACTTCATTGATTTTTGCTTTGGTTAAAGACAAAAGTTCTTCGATGCGGATGGACTGGTCGTTAATATCTGAAGAGAAGGAGCTTACTTCTACCTCATCCATTAATTCGCCGATTACGCTTAACGTTTCGGTGTAGTCGGTAAGATATTCTTCATCGCCAGTTAGCATATAGCCGCGCTGACCAGACTCCACGCGAAGTACAGCAACGTGAAGGCGGTTAACTGCATTGATAACACGGTTCGTAGTGAACAGCCGCGCTTCCAGAGCAGAAAGGTCATTCAATGTATTGACTACGTAAAATGAATTAGCAGTTATTACAATAATGACCAGAACAACTAAAATTATCCAACTGTATAGTGAAGACAATACTTTAGTAATCATTTACTTAATCCGAAACATTGCCACTTAACTCTGATGTCATTTCAGCAAGAGTATGGCTGCAGTCTTTAGCACTGCTTATTATTTTATCCAACGCAACCAATGCCTTTTCAGGTGGAACGTCACCGTTTAATGCCATTTTTACTAGCTCAGCTTGCATTGATATTCTGTTTAATGGTTTGCGTGCATCATGCACATAAACATTTAGTCGAGAAAGTTCTTCGCTAGTCATGCCCAATACCTCTTACTTAGTCGTCTTTACTTAAGTCACCATATGCATGAAGACGGTTGTAAAGCGTTTTTGTACTAATTCCCAGCATTTCTGCTGCGGTGGTCTTATTGCCATTCACTTTTTCCAACGTGGCATAAATTAGCTCTTTTTCCACGTCTTCAATGGTTCTACCAGCTTGAAGTGCCGGTGTCGTGCTCTGTTTTTGAGCGAAGGGTGACTCAATGGTTTTTGGTAATTCAATCTCACTCTTTTCAGGGTCGCTCATAATGGCAGCGCGATGCACAAAGTGTCTTAGTTCACGCACGTTACCGGGCCAGTCGTAGGCTTGTAACGTATCGAGTTGACTATCTTCCCACTTAAATTGCGAGCCATTATCTTTATTGAATTCTGCAATAAAGGTTTTTGCTAGTAATGGAATATCTTCCTTTCTTTCGCGTAGCGGAGGAATGGTGATTGGGAACACCGCAAGTCTGAAGTAGATGTCTTCGCGCAGTACTTTGCTTTGCGCAATCTCTTCCATTGTTCGGTTCGTGGCAGATACAACGCGGCAGCTCACCGGGATGGTCTTCGTTCCGCCCACACGAATAACAACCTTGTTTTCTAAAACGCGGAGTAAGTTGGGCTGCATATCAATGGACATTTCTGTGATTTCGTCCAAAAAGAGCGTGCCGCCCTCAGCTTGTTCGAAAACACCTTCTTTACGTCCTACAGCGCCGGTAAATGCTCCTTTTTCGTGACCGAAAAGTTCGCTACCTATTAGTTCTTTTGAGAATGCACCACAGTTGGTTGCAATATAGGGACCTTCACTTTCTGAAGCACGATGAATTGCGGCAGCCACCACTTCTTTACCTACACCGCTTTCACCAAGCAGCATTACGTTAGCGCTGGTTTTACTCACTCTAGAAATCAGCTTGTAGAGCTCTTTCATAATTGGCGATTCACCAATCAGCAAGTCAAAATGTTTCTCTATTTTTTCTTGTGCAGGTGCTTTTTCTTTTGGCTTTTGACTTAATACGGCCTCTATTTCCTCCCGTTGAATTGGCTTAACAAGGTAGTCGACCGTGGGGCCACACAGACCCTTTATCACGCTTTTCACAGAAGGGTGACCCGTTATCAAAGTAACGCGAGGGCGCTTAGGAAGTGCATCTAATTCATTGAACAAGTGCGCGCCGCTTCCATCGGGTAGCATGAAATCAAGCAGTACATGGTCAAAGGTTTCTTTCTCTAACCAATCGCGGGCTTCTTTGAGTGTGGCAGCGGTAAGTACTTCGTGGCCAAGAAATTCGATGATAGTACAAGCTACTTCTGTGAACTCGGCGTCGTCATCAACTAAAAGTACGGTAAGCACGTGGATGTCCCTCTCTTCTTTCGTTTCCTATTCAGAAAAAATATGGAATAGAATCAATGTTATAGTTTTATCATACGCTATTAACAACTGAATGCTAAAGCACATATTTAAAGTTTATTTATACGCTGGTTTAAATCGATAAAGCGTAAGCGCATCGGAAAATATCTAAACGCTTCAAGCAATCCGGAAATCTTGAACACTTACCTTGATGCCAGAGATAGTCGGTTGCGCTACCTTCTAATCTATCAACTCTTTGCGATCAGCGGTACACATCGCGCTAAAGTACAGAATGTCTATATCTGTTTTTGTTTTATTAGGTGATTTTATTTTACTTATCAGGGGCATTTGCAAAAAGTATTCCTGTCTTTAACACACCGTCACATGCAATCGATGGCATATTTTTCGCACGACTTAACTGTCTAAAGTTACTTGCAATTTCACTATGGCAAATCGACTAGGTGCGAGAAATGTATATTAATTAGGCGAGAAGCCCGTCTGATTAGCGCGACGTTCGCAGGTAATGTGGTATCAAAGGAATTGAAGATGTGGGGAAAAAAGCTGTAAGATCAATGACCTTATACGAGTTGTTGGGGAAAATGCAGCCGCGAGCAAGACAAGATAAGTTCGAGTTTGCTGAGTTTTGGGATGTGATGGAGAAAAGGGGCTTTGGACCAATGCTGGCGCTGCCATCTTTTATCGCTTGCACACCGATTGGGGCCATCCCTGGGATCCCATCTTTAGCGGGTGGGACGATTTTACTCATCGCGTTGCAAATTTTACTCGGTCGTAGGCATCCTTGGTTACCGCAAAAAGTGATGCAGTTAAACTGTGACGCCGATCAGCTTCGCTTCATTGTCGATAAAGTTAAACCGTATGCAGTACGCGTAGACCGCTTTTTAGTTCCTCGGTGTTTTTTCATGCGCCAGCCTGTGTTCAGATCACTCATCGCATTGTGCTGTGCAGGTTGCGGATTTGTAATGATTCCACTGGAGCTTATTCCCTTTATGGGGCTTATTCCCGCTTTTGCTGTTTTTATTATGGCAATAGGCATGTCCACAGACGACGGTGCTGTGGCGTTAGTTGGTGTTTCGTTATCGCTATTTGGCTTTATACTTGGGTTTGAACGCCTTGCAGTCGCGCTAAGTTGATGCTCTAACTACTCAGTACACGAATCGAGCATAAAATCTGACGATGGAAGGTTCATTGTTTGATATCGTAGCTCGCCAATAAAAGCACGGGCAGCTGGTCCCAACGTATCGCCGTCTTCGAAAGACAAATAAAGGAGCGCCTTACGCAACGCTGCATTATTATCGAGGGGAAGGGGAACGAGTGTACCGTCTTCTAGCTCATCTTTAATTATTGCGATAGGCAGCCACGCAAAACCCAATCCCTGAGTAATAATATCTAATGACGTTCTAACGTGGCTTACGGTCCAGCGCTGCTCTGCACCTAACCAGCCCACATCAGCTTTACGCTCCGCGGATGAATCCCTTACCACAATTTGACGATAAGCTTTTAAGTCTTCCAGTGTGAGCGTTCTATCCAATTGGTGCAATGGATGGTCGGCGTGAGCGACAGCTGCAAATTCAATTTCGCACAAGTCTTCGCTAAAGCCATTAGAAAACGCGAAAGGAGAGATGCCTAAATCAACTTTACCATTGCTCAAAAGTGAATTTGCGCCACTGAGTACAGTTTCTTCTATCTCGATACGAAGGAGCGGGAACTCAGCAGAAACTTTCGCTAGCACGTTATAAAGCAATTCAGACGGGAAAATAATATCCACCGCTATGCGTAAAGTTGTTTCTGTGCCAGATTTAAGGCTATTGGCAACGGCCTCGAGCTTGTGCGCTTCGCTAAGCAAAAAAGAGGCACGGCGATACATAAGTTCACCTTGCGGCGAAAGCTGGACTTTACGTCCAATATTCTCAAACAATGACACTCCAATGGCGTTTTCAAGCTTTTGAACCGCGTGGTGAACGCTCGATTGACTTTTGTGAACTTCAGTAGCAGCTTGATTAAAGCCGCCTGCATCGACGACGGCTTTGAACATTCGCCATTGTTCTAACGTAGATTTCAGCATACAGCGCCTTAAAACTCTTAATTAACGCTACTTATAGCATACGCGTGGTTAAGAAGTCATTTCTAGTTTGCTTGATTTATCGTGGGTACAGGGCATGTCACAACCGAAACGTTCTCATAGCCCATCTTTATAAGTTGCTCTGCAGCTAGTTTTGCTCGAACGCCCGACGCACAGTGAATATAAAGTGGCGCTGAAGCATCTTTAAACTGTTCCAGTGCCTTCATTTCGAGCACGCCGCGTGGTATGTGAAGCGCAGAAGGTACGGGCTGATTGGCAACTTCGGCACTCTCTCGTACATCAATCAATATACCGCTATTGATTCGGCACTCACTGGCCGCTTGCTCCGCAGATACAGTGCGTAAGTTCACGTCTATGTTTTCTATTCGAGTCTTCATGTCTATAAGCATATTTTTCCTTTTTGCCTAAACTTAGTTGAAATAAGTAAAATCTAATATATTGATGTCAGCGTAATAAAACAATGTAAAATACGGCGATTCGTCGCATAAATTGGCAGGTCGGCAAAATGCCTTATACTTTAGTATAGTAAATGGCTAAATTGGTGCCGAAATACTTTACAGATAGAGAGTGCTTATGTCCGAGGATATGGTAATAGGTTCAGATGATATAATGGAACACGCTGCGGAAGCCGAGATCTTCCTTAAGCAATTCGCGAATAAAACACGCCTTATGGTGCTTTGTTCGTTGCTGAAAGAGGAAAAATCGGTAACCGAACTTCTCGAAGTTGTTAGCGTCTCGCAGCCAGTGATTTCTCAGCACCTTGCTTTATTGCGAGAATCAAAGATGGTGGCCACAAGAAGGCAAGGTCAAACTATTTACTACCGCTTAGCAGACGAGCGCGTCAAGCGCTTAATTGCTTTGATGTACGAATTTTTCTGCGAATAATCTTCTTTTTGCATCCTAAGCTACAATGTCCGCCTTCAACAACGGACATTGTAAAATTCCTAACTAAAAATTACCATCAATGACACTCTTCGGTTATTAATTTCCGTTTTTGTTCAATTGCTCGCAAAGCATAGGCACATAGCCTTCTTCAGATATTTTTTCACTTTCCACTTCAGGTCTATCAACCAATTCGTCGTGACTTAAATTCACTACTACGCTGTGCGCCGCCCAGTCGATACTTTCAATATCGCTAGGTAGAAGTGCGAGATGTTTACCACCCGGAAGCCAGTTGTTGGTATCTACCACTAGCATGATTATCTTCCAGCTCTCGGTGTCAATGACGAAGTTACTGATGTGGCCCACGTTATCTGTGGTTGTAGCTACTTCATATCCACCAACTTCGCCCACTGCTCTTAGGTGGTTGGTGCTTTTTTTCGGGGTTTCAGTTTCAGACTCTTCAGCGCGTTGTAATTCGACCAGTTCATTTGGATGTGCGAACTCTCCCCATGCTCCTGGACCAATCCAATAGTATCCGTAACCAAAATATTTGAAGAGGTTTTCTTCGTATTCACGTGACACAGGCTTATGTTCGTCAATAGAGGGGCTGTTTTTCAATGTATCAACTGTCATATTGATATGAACAGACTCACTATCTTCATCTAGCTGTTTGACAGATATAGGTGATATTACCACTTTGCGGCTAAGCGGTAGCCAAGTATTGGTATCTGCGACCAAGTAGCGAACAGTGAAGGTTTCGTCGTCGAAAAGGATATCGCGGATGCCGCC
Source organism: Alteromonas sp. 07-89-2 (assembly GCF_013113925.1). Lineage (NCBI taxonomy): Bacteria > Pseudomonadati > Pseudomonadota > Gammaproteobacteria > Alteromonadales > Alteromonadaceae > Alteromonas > Alteromonas sp. 07-89-2. The sequence continues at coordinate 14,233 of NZ_VTYM01000044.1, forward strand.
CACTTTGTCATCAAGGGCATGTATAGAAAAGTGAGTAAGCTGTTTTGAACTAATGATCATCGTTGCGCCTCCTTTGCATGGGCTCGTTTTTCAGAATGAAATGCACAATTCACTGCACATCACTCTGTATTACTACTAAGTGTAGACAGTCCTTAATGTTTCTTCATTTTGTTCTTGTCTGAAGTTGATTGAGATCATTTGTTCAATAACAAAAAAGCTCGCCGGAGCGAGCTTTTTAGTAATGATGTAGCATTATGCTACATCGAATTCTTCATCAGAGTAATCTTCATCATAGTCTGACTGGTTACTCGCACTGCTGTGAAGGGTGTAGAAGTGCTTTTTGCCCCTTGCTAATCTGACGTATTTCGCCCAGGCTTTTTCTAGGTTATTGCTAGCTTCAACTTTACCTGTAACGAATTCGACGAAATGTCTCTCATCATCACTTTCAGGCGACAACTCGCCATTTTCAAGTCCTAGCAGTGTTTTGCCGTAGTGGGTTAGAAGATCGGCTTCAGTAATACTGAAGTCACCTGATTTACGAAAACCGTATGGAAACTTCTGACGGTCAATATAAGGTTTTGCAGATTGTCGAATAGCTAAACTTTTCATGTTGTACCCAACGTAATGTTTTGTTCAGCGCACTTTTAAGATAATTAAAAACGAAGATAAAACAAAAGATTTTTCTC